>DATNDO010000253.1:0-7786 GCA_035606955.1 Candidatus Angelobacter sp. | reverse complement strand
AGGTGCTCATTTTCGTCATAGCCGAACCAGGGATAGGTGGGCTCGCGAAACTCCTCGGCGGAGAGAATGTGGTCAATCATGGCGCGCAAGACGGGCAATGGCGTGCAGCCGACCGAGCCGCAATTTAAATCCACTCGATCGGAGGCGAGGAGCCATTGGCGGCGCAACTCTGCCCAGTAGCGTGCCGGGTCCGTGGTGAATAAATCCGGCGAGGGCAGCGGCGGATTCTCGACCACTGTTTGCGCGAAGGCCTGGTCCGCGCGGGCAATCGGAACGCCTAGAATGGCAGCGGCGACCGCGGCACGTTGGATGAATTCACGGCGACGAAGCATGGCAACACCTCCGGGATGTGAAGTTGCGGCGGAGTCTAACAGAAAATCAGCGGGAAGGAAGCAGGCGAGAAAGGAATTCTGCTACTCGGAAGAATTGTCCTTGGCTTTGGCGTCCTTGTTATCTTTGGCGTCTTTGCTCTTCTTTTTACCCTTCTTATCCACTTGCGCCCAACGCTGGTCGAGCGACTCCTTTGTGAAGAGCGAATCCTGCAGGCCGGTGTTGAACTTGCATCCGTCCGCGTTGTAGAAAACCTGAAATACTTTCATGCCGTTGCGGACATGCGTTTGCTGAAAGTACATGGTGACGCCGTCGATGGTATGGAAATTCGAATAGTAGTCAACTTCCTCGGCGCGCATGTGGGTCACGGGATCGCGCATGGCCACTTCCTTGCGGATCGGCAGGTGCGTCAATCTTGCAATGGCGATGCGAATTTCATGGCCCTGAGGATCGTCTAACTCTACCCAGTCGGCCTCTTTCAGGTCGACAATGTCCGGACCATCGTAACGGAAAATCATGCCGGGCTCGTTGAGGCGAAACCGCAGAAGATAATCGATGTCGACTTGGCGGTCCCGCTCAGCGTCGGCGATTTGGTCTGCAGGCTCTTCGCTGACGCCACCGCGATCCAGCACCCATCCCTGTTTCCCATTGGTCACTTGAATCTGATTGCGCTTCTTCGAAAACTCGGTGCGATCTTTGTCGGGGTATTTGACGAAGTCCCAGAAGGTGTCGTAACCGCTGAGCGCTCCGGAATGGCCGAAAGAGCCCAGCATGCCCGTGCACGAGGAATCTTTTACATTCAGATAAGCGCTGCCACCAAGCGCCTGAATCATTTCCTGGAGGATCTGCTTGGCTTTCGCCGCGCTTTGCTCAGGCAAGAGCACCTGGTCGTCCTGTGCGCGAACGGGTAAGCAGGCGGCGAAGAGGAGCGCCACGGAAATTAGCAGAACAGAAGAAGCGCGTTGCATCAGCCGCACAGAACCGCGCCTCCATTGACGTTCAGGATTTCTCCGGTGATGAACGTCGCGAGGTCAGATGCAAGGAAGAGAATGGGACCCGCAATTTCTTCCGCCGTAGCCACGCGGCCCAGAGGAATCACGCTGGTCGCGAATTTGTGGCCGGCTTTTGTTTTCAAGACGGGCTGAGACATTTCGGTGTCGACCCAACCGGGCGCGACGCAATTCACGAGAATATTGTCGTGGCCAAGCTCCGTGGCAAGTCCCTTGACGAAACTGATAATCGCTCCCTTGGAAGCCGCATAATGGGAGTGAAACGCTTCTCCGCGCTGTCCGGCCGTAGAGCTGATGGCAATAATTCTTCCACTCTTCTGGGCGAGAAAGTGCGGGACAGCATAATGAATCATGGCGTAGACGCTCTTTAGATTCACGCGCAGCATATCGTCCCATTCGCGTTCCGACATCTGATCAATCGGAATATCTTCTACATTCCAGATGCCCGCATTCGCTACTAGGATGTCCAGCCGGCCGAGGCGGTCGCGCGCGAAGTCGACGAGCTTCTTCGCATCAGTCATGCGGCCCAGATCGGCTTTGAATGATTCAACTCGAGTGCCGTGCTTGCGTGCGTCTTGTTCGACTTGCGCGGCTGCTTCGCGGCTGCGATTGTAATTGAATACCACGTCGGCGCCGGCCTGCGCGAATGCGCGGACGGATGCGGCACCGATTCCGCGCGAGCCTCCCGTGATGAGCGCTGCTTTGCCCGCTAGCGAGATCATAATTCTCCTGGATGAAGTGAAAGAGCGCCTAGAGCCGGAAGCTTAACAGATTATTGAGCGCGCAAAATTCAGCCGCGAACGGTTGCTCCGCGCGCTGCGGCATTTAATTCTCGAAAAAGCGTTTGCGCCAATGCGTCGTCCGTCATGCGTTCGGGATGCCACTGAACTCCCGTTACCCAATTCGAATCGCCGGTCCATTCGACCGCCTCGACGACGCCGTCGGGCGCACGGCCGACCACGCGAAGATTGCGTCCGGGTTCGCGAATCGCTTGGTGATGCGAGCTGTTGACCTGCGCGTCGAGCGCGCCGAAAGTTTTCGCGATACGCGAATCGGACTCGAAGCGCATGGCGTGGAGCGGCTCAGGCGCGCCTTTGCTCGCACCGTCCCATGGGTGTTGAATCGCGGTATGCAATTCGCTGGGAATGTCCTGGACGAGGCTGCCGCCAAGGAAGACGTTGAGAATTTGGATGCCGTAGCAAATTGCCAGCACGGGTTTCGTTTCCGCGAAAGCATGCTCCAGCAAGGCGAGGTCGGTGCGCTCCCGGTCCGCATCGGCGTCGGCTGATTCGGGATGGCACGGCGCACCGTAAAGCGCAGGATTAACATCGGCGGGGCTGCCGGGGAGGACGATTGCGTCGAGCGTTTCGACCAGGGCTTGCAATTCATTGGAAGTCAACGCCAAGGAAATCTCGACGGGTTTGCCGCCAGCCTGCTCAATGGCGCGGAGGTAGTTCTCGTATTTCGTACGCACCCCTTTAACCTCTTCATTACGTGTGCGATACGGGACACCTATGCGCGGGCGAGATTGATTCTCGTTGACCATGAAGTATCAATCCTACCATCGGCGTAGTCTGGCGGCAACGGCTGGAATGGTCACCGGGGGACTGATTCCGCGAAGCTGCGAACGGCATTCGAGAATGCTTCGGGCTGGTCGATATTCGCTATGTGGAAGGCGCGCGGAATAATTTCGAGCCGGCCGTGTTGCGCGGCGGCCAGGAATCTGCGTTCGTGCATGCGAAAGCCCAGATCGAGCGCGCCGTTCAACAACAGAACAGGGCCGGGATAGACGGCGAGCCGCGGAGCGAATTGCTTGCCGAAGACTTCGCGCAAGCCTTGCGAACCGCCGCGCATGAAAAAGCCTGGCGCGATCAGAGGCTCGGCCTTTTCCGGTGGATATACGAGTTGAAAAAATGTCCGGCTGATCCAATTGAGAGTGGGCTCGGGCAATTCGTCCATCGCTGCGGCTACGAAATGATACGGAAGCGTGTGCCAGCCACGCGGCTCGACCGTGGCGCTGGCGATGACGAGCCCCACGGCCTTTTCAGGGTAGCGCGCGCCGAATTCCATGGCGACATAACCGCCGAGTGAAATTCCAACGACCAGCGCGCGAGCGTTGGGGGCCTCGCGATTGATGACTTCAGCGATTGTGTCTACGGCAGTGGCTAGGCGAAATGGAATGTGGCTGAGTGCGCCGTGTCCCGGCAAGTCGAGCGCGATTAAACGATAGGAGTTGGCTAGGCGCTCCATCTGCGGCTTCCACATTTTGCGCGTGACGCGCATTCCGTGAACGAACACAATCGCAGGAGCGCCGGGCGGACCCGCGACGTCGTAGGCGTTCGGCTCTGGCATGCCAGGCAGATTCTAACGTGAGTGGGGCAAATCGGTGAGGCAAAGCCCAAGAGGGTGCGATGAAAAGCGTACGCGCTTCGCTAGCAATCAGAACTCTTATCGACAAACTATCAGTCGGCGAACTCCACGGCCGCGCCGAATCCCGCCAAGGCGACTTCTTTTCCCGTAGCTCTCGCAACCAGTCGCACAGCCGGTTTGCGCTGGCGGTGCGTTTTCGCCCAGGCAACATGGTTTTCTTGAATCTGCTCGATGTGGTGCGGAATATGGCTCACTTGCGTTTCAAGCCATCCGTCGAGGGTCATGATGCCTTTCTTGGGGTGCTGAGCCGTGTGCGCCCAAACTGGCTCCGGAATATAACAAAGAATCTGATGGGTCATTTTGCGGAGACGCGTAATCAGGCTGAGGGCTTCGCGCGTACTCTGGTGAAAATATCCGAGGGAGTTGGCCCACATCGAGGCGTGGTAGATGAGAGCGGGCGAACCCGGCTGCGCGATGAACTGGCGGCAGCGGATGTACGCTTCGGCTTCGCTATCGGCGAGATGCAGAATGATTTCGTGGATGCTCCAACGACCCGTGGCCGGACGATAGAGCCACATTTTCTTGGGGCACTTGCGGAGCGCCTCAGCGAGAAAGGTCGGTCCGCGCCCAAAAGCTTCGAGCTTCTTTTGCCGCCCTTGCGGTTGCATGGAAGACTCCTTGGCCTACTTTATGGTTAGACGCAGAAAGGGCAATTGAGTTGCCGGAAACTTTCATAAATCTTATACGCATGTGTCTGAAACAAAGTTCCTTGCGCGTCTCGCCATTTTGGAAGTGTGACTGACAATGTTCAGAGATGGGAATGAGCGTTCGTGTATGGGACGATTTCCACAGGTGGGCGGAAAAGGCGTTTGCGTCCCAATAACGAACACGGTTCGAGGTAGGACCCAGGGGAAGCCAGCTCCTTACCACCCAATTTGGGCTAAAACTAACGACGTTTGGCGTGGTCTAGGGATATGGCGATGATGTTCTTATCGAGATAGTACCACTGACGGCGAACTTCGCCGACCAGGTACAGCGAGCCGGTCACGAATATTGCGTCTTCCGGCGCGGCTGATGAAATCGCCAACTCGAAAGCCATCGTGGGATCGGGTACTACTTGAAAGCGCCGCGCGAGGTGCGAGGTCATCTCGGCGAGAAGCGGTGCGGAAATGGCGCGGGACTGGCGCGGCTCCGTGAGAAACACTTCGTGCGCGCGCGGAAACAGGAAGCCGGCAATTTCGTCGACCGCTTTGTCGCGCATGGCTCCGTAGACCAGCCAGATGCGTTTTCCGGCGAGATGCGTTTCCCAAAATGCAGCCAACTCGCGCGCGGCTGCGGGATTATGCGCGCCATCCAGAAAAATTGCGGGTGCGCTGGACAACTGTTCCAGGCGCCCCGGCCATTGCACATTTCGAATGCCGGTGATGATGGCCTCATCGGTGATGGAGAATCCGCGCGCGGCGAGAAGGCGGGCAGCAGTGGCTGCCGCAAGCGCGTTGCGCACTTGAAAACGGCCGGGCAGCGGAATCTCCAACGCCAGCGGTTTGACGGAATGCGCCGGCGTGGCATTCACTCGATGGCGTCCCGCTGAGGCGCTGAGTGTTTCAACGCGCCACTCGGTATCGATCTCCACGAGACGGGCGTCGACTTCCGCGGCGCGGCGCGCGATTACCGCACGAGCCTCGGGGCGCTCCGCCGAGCTGACCACCCAGCCGCCCGGCTTGATGATTCCGGCCTTTTCGGCGGCAATTTCCGCGATAGAGTGTCCAAGAAAATTCTCGTGGTCCAGGTCGACCTGCGTGATCACCGCAACCTCTGGCTGCAGGATGTTCGTCGAGTCGAGTCTCCCGCCCATGCCGACTTCATAGACCGCGAAATCAACGGAACGCCGCGCGAAGGCGCTGTAGGCCATCGCGGTCACGCATTCGAAATATGTGGGATGAGCGGCAAGTTCGCCCGAGGCGAGAAGGGCTTCGATCGCGGCCTGTACGCGCGTAAATTCGGCGGCAAAAGCGTCATCGGAAATCGGCTGACCGTCGAATTGAATACGTTCGTTGATACGTTCCAGATGCGGAGAAGTGAAGAGGCCTGTCGAAAGTCCCGCGGCGCGCAAGATCGATTCCAGCATCGCCGCTGTGGATCCCTTGCCATTGGTGCCGGCAATATGCGCGGAAGGAACCGCGCGATGCGGCGCGCCCAAATGGTCCGAAAGGACGCGGATATTTTCGAGATCGAATTTCTGCACGCGAGCCTGTTGCGGGGCGGCGAGTTCTTTGCCGAGGGACAGCAGGCGGCTGACGGAATCTTCGTAATTCATTTGCGCCAACTTAGCCGACGAAAAAATCGAGAGCTTGCGAGATGTAAGGCTTCAGCTCTTTGCGTGGAACGATCGCGTCCAGGAAACCGTGCTGGATGAGAAACTCCGCGCGCTGGAATCCGTCGGGCAGTTTCTGGCGGATGGTTTGCTCAATGACGCGCGGGCCCGCGAAACCGATCAACGCGCCTGGCTCGGCAATATTCAGATCGCCCAGCATTGCGAAGCTGGCCGTGACGCCGCCTGTGGTGGGATCGGTGAGCACGGAAATGTAGGGAACGCGTGCTTCGTCAAGGCGACCCAGAGCCGCGGAGACTTTGGCCAACTGCATCAGGCTGACCATGCCTTCCTGCATGCGCGCGCCTCCGGAACACGACACGATAATCAAGGGCATTTTGCGTTCGGCGCTGCGCTCCGCCGCACGCGTCACTTTCTCCCCGACCACTGCGCCCATGGAGCCGCCGGCGAATGCAAACTCCATCGAACAGCAAATTACCGGACGGTCATTCAGTTTGCCTTCAACGCTGAGGACTGCGTCATTGACGCCGAGTTTATTCTGCGCATCGCGCAGGCGCTGTGAATAAGGCTTGGTGTCGACGAATTTCAGCGGGTCGGTCGAGGCCAGCTCCGCGTCATGTTCGACCCACTTCCCGTCGTCAAGCAGCAGTTCCAGGCGCCGTTTTGCCCCAAGACGAAAATGATTCCCGCACTTGGGACACACTTCCCAGTTCGCTTCGAGATCTTTTTTCCAAATGATGGAGCGGCACCCGTCGCACTTGATCCACAGGCCTTCCGTCTTGACGCGGCGCTCTTCATTGGGCGTCGCTTCGATGGGCTTGTTATCTTTTTTGAACCAGGCCATGGATGATTGTCTTCCGACTAGTAGTCAATGCCGCGCTGCGCAAGGATGCCCTTCGTGTAGGGATGCTTCACTTCGCGCATCTCGGTGACCAGATCGGCGAGCTCCACTAGTTTCGGATGCGCATTGCGTCCCGTGCAAATTACGTGCACTTGTTCGGGACGCTTCGCGAGCGCATCGGCGACCTTCTCGGGGTCGAGAATCTTGTAGCTGATCACGTAATTAATCTCGTCGAGAATCACCAGATCGTATTTGCCGCTGTAAATCTGTTCGCGGCCGAAACTCCAGCACTCTTCGCAAAGCTTTATGTCTTCAGGGTCCGTATCGGCTCCGCCGACTTTGATGAAACCGCGGCCCATGGGTCGAATTTCGAATTTATCGTCACCCAGCATTTTCGCGGCGTCCAGTTCGCCATAATGCCACGAGCCCTTGATGAATTGCACCATCAGCACGCGCAGTCCCTGCCCCACCGCGCGAAACGCCGTGCCCAGCGCGCAAGTGGTTTTGCCTTTGCCCGGGCCAGTGTAGACGATCAGCAGTCCTTTTCCTTCCGGCATCTATCCTCGCAGGAGAGTTTGGGAGCGGATATTAGTCTCGCCGCTGCGTGGATAAACGTCAAGCGCACTCAGCGGCGGAGCAGAAATTCAGCCTTGTTGGGTTTTTGCGCGTGGATATAAGATGGCGCAGGAGAGTCAGGAGCAATCATGGCCAATCAACCACCACTGAAATATATCTTCTACATTGCCGCCACTCCGGAGAAGGTGTGGGAAGGTTTTGTGTCGCGGGAATCGAACCGCATCATCTTCTCGGGCGCTGAGTTTCAAGCGGACTTCAAGCCTGGCGGATCGCTCGCATGGGTGGGCCCGGGACCCGATGGCAAGCCCATGACCTACGTCCGAGGGA
>DATNDO010000126.1:0-2681 GCA_035606955.1 Candidatus Angelobacter sp. | reverse complement strand
CGTCTGGCCGCCATCTTGGGAAATCGTCGCGCCGCCGTCGTCGGCTTCAATCATGCGCGTTGGGTCCGTCGGATCGATCCACAGATCGTGACGATCGCCGTGCGGCGCATTAATACTCTTGAACGTCTGGCCGCCGTCCGTGGAGCGATACATTCCCGTATTCAAAATATAGACCGTGTCTGTATTCTTTGGATCGGCATAAACGTTGGTGAAATACCAGGCGCGCTGCGTGAAGTCGTGGTTGCCATTGATGAACTGCCAGTTTTCGCCGCCGTCGTCGGAGCGGTATAGGCCGCCCTTTTCGGCTTCGATCAACGCATAGACGCGCTGTGGGTCCGCGCCCACGGCGATTCCAATGCGTCCAAGCACTCCGCTTGGTAGACCATGGCCTTCGAGTTGCTTCCACGTTGCGCCGCCATCGGTGGATTTATATATCCCACTGCCTGGACCGCCGCTGGAAAAACCCCACGGAGTCCGCACTTCCTGATACAGCGCGGCATAAAGCACGTGCGAATTTGTCGCCGCGAATGTCATATCGATCGCGCCCGTTTTGTCGTCCCTATAGAGAACCTTCTGCCACGTCTTCCCTGCGTCGGTCGAGCGGAATACGCCGCGCTCTTCGTTTGGTCCATACGCGTGGCCAATCGCCGCAACAAAAATAATATTCGGATCGTGCGGATCGATCAGGATTTTCGCGATATGGCGCGTATCGTTCAGACCGATGTGCGTCCACCTGGCACCGCCGTCAACTGACTTGTACATTCCATCGCCGTAGGAAATGTCGCCGCGCAGCGCCGGCTCGCCCGTGCCGACGTAAATCACGTTGGGATCCCGGGGATCAACGGCAATCGCGCCGATGGACGACACAGATTCGTGCTGAAATTCCGGCTTCCACGACGCGCCGGCGTCCGTCGTTTTCCAAACTCCGCCCGCGACAGCTCCGAAGTAGAAAACTCTGGGATTGCTGGCCACGCCTGTGACCGCTTCCACGCGCCCTCCGCGGAACGGACCAATCAGCCGCCACTTCATCCCGGACAGCGAATCCTTGCTGAGCGTTTGCGCCCCGGCCGGCAAACTCGCCGCCAGCGCACAAATTACAAGAGCCGCCAACGAAACAAACAAACGAATACGCGTGATGACACGCATTTAATTCCTCCCATGCGAAAAAATTAAAAAGTCACGAAAAATGCTCTAAAACACCGAATCTGGCTCATTTCTCCGGCCAAGTGGGAATTGTCCCCGGCGTCCACGGCGCGCCGGCATCCTGCATGGCTTTCTGCAAGTTCGCGAGATCAACCTGCACCAAATTCCGCAATTGCGCGAGCGCCTGAGCAAATTCTTGCGACGCAATCTCGTAGCCCTCGCGGTCCGTCCCGCTCGGCAGCGAAGACGACATGCGCTCGTTCTCCATAATCGTCTGGACGCGCTCCTCGATGGCCTCGGAAACCCCCGCGCCTTTCGCACGCATCACGTTGTCGCCGCGCAACGTTCGCAGAAGTTCGTTGTTCTTCTGCTGCAGCGCGTCCGCTTGCGCGATCAGCTTGGGATAAGCCCCGGGCGTTTCTTCGAGTGCGCGCGTGATTACGCCGAGCCGAGTGTTGAGGTCGTTCGCCGTCTGCAGCGCGCCATAGAGCGAGCTGTAAAGACGCGCGACTTTCTGCTGGAACTCCGCGAGCGCCGCGTGATCCTCGGGCTTCATCGCGCCAGCGCCCAGCGCGTAAACCTCAAACAATTGCGGGCCGGCAATCTGCGTCACCACTCCATCCACCTGCTGCGATAGTGTCGCCGTATACGTCCCCGGCATCACCAGCGGGCCGCGATACGCGCCAGGCGAAAAAATCTCCTCATCTGGATTTGGCGCCTGCTCGGGTACGGCCGTCGCTGGGTACCGCAGGTCCCAGGCCGCACGGTGAATGCCAGGAGCGTTCGTCGCCGGGATTTGGCGTACGGCTTTGCCAGAGGCGTCAGTGATTGTGAAGAACAGCGCCGGCGGGGGCTCTTCAGCCTCTGCGCGAAATTCAGCTGCAGTCGGATATGGAACAGTCTTACCGTCTTTTTCCGCTGCTTTCTCGGCCTTTTCGCGCTGCTCCTTTTTCGTCAGCAGCTTGCTTTTCAGGTAGTAGGTAAAAGTCGCGCCAAACGGCGGATTCGGCTCGCTGAAAAACGCCGAGCCCTGAAAACCGTTGCCGCGCAGGCCAACGCGCATCGACTCGATATACATGGGCGTCTTGCGCACCGGAAAGAGCGCGCTATTCTTGTCGAGTTCTTCCGGCTTCAAATTGCGCAGCGCGGTAATATCGTCCAGGACGTAAAATCCGCGGCCAAAACTCGCGACCACCAGATCGTTTTCTCTCTTCTGAATCTGCAAATCGTGAACGGAAATCACCGGAAAATCACCCTTCAGCTGAATCCATTTCTCGCCGTCATTCACGCTGAAGTACAGGCCAAACTCCGTTCCTGCAAACAAAAGATTCGCGTCCACCGGATCTTCCACAAAAGCCAGCACCGCGCCATTTTCGGGAAGATTCGACGAAATCGAGGTCCACGTGTCGCCCTGGTTCGCGCTCTTCAGTAAATACGGATGAAAGTCGCCACTCTTGTGATTATCGAACGCGGCATAAACAGTATTCACGTCATGGCTGGACGCAACCACACGCGAAACAAACGCCCGCTCGGGCACA
>DATNDO010000249.1:0-19592 GCA_035606955.1 Candidatus Angelobacter sp. | reverse complement strand
GATCGACTGAATCGCGTGAAAGCGCACAAAGCGGTTGTTCTTGTAAGGCTCCAGCACCAGAAACAGCACTCCGGTAATCGCTCCCAGCGCATACGACAGAGCTGCCGCCATATTCATGGTCAGCCCCGGCGCGCTGGCGGTCGCTGTCCCCATTGACGTCCCGCTGGAAACCGCGCTACTAGCGGCGGCTGCCGCCGGAGCTGCCGTGACCGACACCGCACGCGCACCACACGCTCCGCAGAACGCGCTGTCTTCCGCTATTGCCGCGCCGCACTTCTCACAATTCGCCATGTCAAGACTCCTTTCGTTTCGTCGTTAATCTTTCTCAATCCTGGCCGTGTACTTGAACTCGCGTTTATTCACGTTTCGTGACGTTGCCCTCGAAATGTGTGGTCTTGACGTTGCCGTTTTTCTCATCCTGTTCAAGATCTATTGCATACTTGACCAGGCAGCCAGTGTCGGTCGTCACCCAGGCGGAGCCGACGATCTTGTAGTCCTTCACCGCCATCAGCGAAACGAACGTGGCCTTCTGCGCCGCCGGCTCGTTTGCGGTATCGATCGAGTACTCAATTGCGCTGTAGCCGTTGACGTTTCCCGCGCCCGCTGATTTCGCGGCGTCCTGCGCCGCCACGAGTTCTCCGTGCCACGGCACCGGCTTCATCAGGTCAAAATCAACTTCCATTTCCGTAACCTGCGCCCGCGCCAGATGTTTGGTGTCAGTGGACGTTTGTTCCGCGCCAGTCTCGTGCTTCGTGTAATCGATGCCGGCAGGCGTCACATCTGCCTCCACGCTCGATGCGTCTTGCGCCGATTTCTCGGCGAACGACACATGAAAGGGCCCCTGCGGATCCTTGATCATTTGCTGTAGACAGACGCTCGCGCCGGTCGGATTGAATCTGTTCGGCTGCGTCATGGGAACAGCAGGCATGGAACCTTGCTCAGCCTTGCTCTGCGTTCCGAGATTGCATCCTGACGTCATGGCCAGCATTGCTCCCATCGCAATCCACATTGCCTGCCGCGCAAAACGAAATTCGCGTCGTTCCATCGGCGCTCCTTCACTCCGCAGACTTCTTGGCGCCCTCATTGCTCACTAACGCTCGCTGGTGTTGTCCGGCGTCACGCAGTCTCCCGTCCGTCGTCCCCTTACCGTGAACTTCAGAGACACTCCTTGGCTCGCTTTCGGCTTCACCGTTCTCACCACTGAGAATTCCGTGCCTTTCAAATTTCCTTCGACATGCACCATCCGGTTCGAGCAACTCCGCATCGTAGGAAATCTTGCCCCCCACATTTCTGAGCTGCTTCACGGAACAGGACTCTTCTTGTTTCGGCTGCGCAGTCACCCGGTCATTGAAAATTTTCTCCGGATTGTCCAAGTCGCGCAGCGTGATGCAACGTGTGCCGCTCCGAGATTCGTTCTGCCTCTGGTTTTGCACTTCATACGTAATCGTCAGCGCATACTTGCCAGGCTTCAAATCGACATTCGCCGCCGCGACACCGCCGCACAAAACGGCAACCACAATTACGCAAGCGCTCTTGACTCCACAGTTTCGTTTCATCATTTGCGCCGCTCGCCGTTGTTCTTTCGCGCTTTCATTGCGTCCTTATTTGCTTTCCCTACTGCGCGTTGTCTGAAACCTGGAACGACCACAGCGAATTGAACATCATTCCGCCTCGCTGGTTACGCGCCACATCTCCGCCGGAAAATTTCTCGGTCTTCGAAACTGGCCGCAGTACAACCGCATATTCGCCGGGTAGGAGCGCCGACTGTGGCGACATCTGGTATTCGCCTGCCGCGGTTTTTTGCAGGTTCACGGCGACGCGCTCCTCCACGAATGACGAATAGATTTCCCAGTCCGCGGCATCGTGTGAACGGACATCTTCTTTGCCCTGCGTTGCGCCTACCAGGCGGCAGCTATTCTGCGCGGGAGTCAGCTGCACGATTTCCGGCGCAAAGTCATCCGGATTCACGCCGGGGGCTTTGGCGAAGCTCACAGAAAACTTCGGTATGGTCGTTTGCAGCACGTTCGACGACGCGGGACCCGGCACGCCCCACACGTAGGTCACCATCGGCTGCCGTCGCGTCATCATTCCTCCAAGAATGCCTCCTGCCTGCTGCATCGCTGAGCTTCCGACGCCGGAGTTTATGTGGGAGGCTGCACTCCACGTCGCATCGTTGACTCCTGCTTGAATCCCTTGCGTTACTGCGGAATCGCCAGCCAGGCTGGACATGGATGTAGGCTTATTCTTCGTCTCCGCTAGTTGCGTTTTTTCCAGCGGCAGCGTTTGCGCACCTCCGCTCTGCAGAATCGTCACCGACGGCACCTGCCACTTGGGCCCCGACTCAGCAGCGGGCGCCGGACTCGCGCCCGTGGCATCAGCATCCGCCAGTGCCGCGACGGCTCCGCCAGTGTTCGCGGCCTTTTGCGCGGCCACGATTGCATCCATTTCGTTTTGTGTGACGCCGGCTTTCTGCAGTGCAATCAGCCCGTCCGGTGAAATGTCATAGTTCGCCGGACTCGATTGAATCGTCGCCACGACCACCGACTCCGATAGCTTTGCCTTCACCATCTTAATCACGCCGTCATTCGTCAGCGGCTTCTGCGCGTGCTGTGCCGCCAACGAGCAGGCCATCACCGCAATCACCGTCAGAGTTCCAGCAAGTTTTGAGATTCCTCGCATCATTTTTTAGCTCCTTCTGTCCGTATGCTCTGTGCGGGCATTCCCTCGCCACCATCGCCATTACTGACTTTTCGTCGGCTGACCTGTCCACGGATCAACGCCAATGGGCCCCTTGACATGAACCTCAAGGCTGTATCCGGAGTTGTGATATTCGAAATCTTTGAAGATTCCCAGCCAGTAGCTTGTGCAGTAGTCTACCGGCCAGTCGACGACAATTTGGGTACCCTTCTGGAAATATTGATCGAGGCGGCCCTGGTACGACCAATTGACCGTATCGCCTGCTTTCATACCGTTAATTCTCCAGTCGTCGCAGGCGCTTTGGCTCCAGGTGTACCAATGTATAGAGAAGTAATCGATAACAAACCCCAGAGTTATATAACTCAAGTTATATACATCTTCACCTGGGTCAAACTTGACCTGCCCACCGTCGCGATCTACTGCGTTGGAGACAAATATGGAAGAAGGCTTGCCGCGTTCCGATGGATTATTGGTGATACCGTCCAATGGGTACTCGTAGTTGAAGGAGATGCAGGGAAACAGGTCGCGGCCCGGACCGAGACCCGGATACGGGCCCGCGCAATACATAGTGCCGCCACCATGCGTGCCGTCCCCCACTTGCTCAGTTGCCAGACGCACATACTGTTGCGGGATGTTGGGTAAGAGAACGCTCTGTCGCTGCGCGTAAAACCGGCAGTTCGGAAATTTCCCCGGTGTTCCACCGCCGGGAGGCACGACGATGAGGTCCGGCCAGCCATCTGGCACTCCCGTCAAGCCCCATTGAACGACCGCTTCGATCTCCGTCGGACTCCATTGCAGCACGGTCATGGGAATCTTGCCGCCAGTCACCGCGCCTGAGAGGTAGACCTGTCCTCCCTCCGTGTTGCCGAACCCGCAGCCGGTGATGATGTAGTCGTTGTATGCGGGATCCTGCGTAAACACGACCGGATTGCTGGCATTCTCGACGCTATTGACACCGTTCACCGTGTCAATCCGCGCGCCGAAGCATAGGTTCGTGTTCGTCAGCGCAGCGTTGAGTCTCGCATTCTGACCCGCGAAATTGACGTTGAACGCGTTGTCGCCGCAAAGTACTGAGCCCGAATTCAGAATCACGGCCAAAGTCGAATCGGGTGTGGTGTTGCAGTTCCCGCCAGGAATTACAAATTGATTTTTCAGAAGCGGCGCATGCTCCGCGACAAGTGTGACTGGCGAAGTGAACGCTGATGGCTGGCTTACAACTGCGTCGGTCTCCAGCGGCACTCCCTCGGGCACCTGGCGGAAGGAGTAAGAGCAAACCGTCCACGGTCCCTGAGCGCCCTGTCCGGAGAAATTCCAGACCGGCTGTCCAAAGAGAGTCGTGAAAGTTGTCAAACTAGCCAGCTTTTGCAAGCCGCCATTCGAGACTGCGCTGAGCGTTACCTCGAGACCTTGGCAAGGACTCGAGAGCTGGTAATGGATTTGGCTCGTGTCCCAGAAGACGTAGCCGCCTACGCTGCCCGCAGCGATTTTTATTGCGGTCGCTGTGTTCGCACTGGCGCTGATTGGACTATTAGGTGCCGTTGAATGTTGAGCTGCAGAGCTCGGTGCCTGCCGCATCATCGGCGCGCCTACCGGCGCGATTGTCTGTGGCGGCGCAACCGTCTTTAAGCTGCCCTGGTTTGTTCCGCCGCCGAGCAGAAGTGTGCCACTGCCGGTTGAGGGCGAACCCGCAGGCGTAATGCGCATCGGAACTAGAGCCGAGCCAATAGTCGTTTGATTATTCGCTTGTGACGTCGGAGTTGCCGCCATGGTCTTCGAATTCGCGCCAAGCTGACTGGCCGGTGCTTTGAACGGCGCAATCTTTCCCTGACTTCGCAACGCGTCCAGAAACATCTTCTGACGCTTCAGAGCCTGAACCTCACGAATGTTGAGTTCCGCTGTCTGTGCGGGGACGCGCGCGCCAGATGCTTTTGCGTTTCTGAAAGTAGCGAACTGTGCTTCCAGCTTCAACTTGGCGTTTGCTTTTGTGGCCGCGTCCGCCGGCGGCGCAGCGTCTCTCTGAGGATTAGTTCTGGTCGGCGTGACGTTGATCACCGGTTTTTGCCCCTGTTGCGCGGAGTTGGCCCAGTTCGCAAAGCCTGGGTCGTGGGTGACGCCGCGTTCCAGCGTCACCGCCTCATACTCGTTCCGTCCCGGCGCTTTCGATGGAATGGGCGTCGGCCCTTTGGAAGTTTGTTTCGGCGAGTGCTGCAGACGACTCAAATCGCAGGCGCCCTCCCCACCTCTTCCATTCGTTTCCTGGCAGATCACAACGTTCACCATGGCGTCCCAGATGTCCTTGATCTCGGTCGCCCACATGCCCGTGGTTACACCTGGGTGTTTAATTACGGCGCACTCTTTGTCGAAGCTAGCTCTGGCTTGATTCGACACGTCAAACGTGGCCGGGTGGGTTCGGAGCGCGTCGAGGATGTTTTGCTCGGAGATGCCAGAGCGCAGTAGTTGGAGGACGTCTGCATTTGCCAGTGGCTTTTGTGCCTGCTGCGCCAACGAAGCTCGGCAAAATGCCGCGTTACTCAGAACCAGTGCTCCAAACAGCATCACCTTCCCTATTTTCTTCATGATAGAATCTCCTCTTACTCAGGTGCCGTCCGCTCCCGATTTGCTCCAGCGCGCTTCCGGATTGTCGCGGCGATCACCACGGGCTCACGCCGCGCGGACCCCACACGGTTATCCATAAGCTGTAAGCAGAGACGCTCGCATAATCGAGCGCACTCCCCGGATTGCTCGTCGGCCAGCAACCTTGCTCTTGCCAAGAGATTTGAACCGATGTCGGAGAAATGTAGTTAACCGCCCAATTCCCACTGGTTGAGAATTGTCCGTTCGGTGATGACTGACAACTCGCAGCGGTTAGGTCTGAGTGGTACAGCTGCACACCGTTGTTAGCCAGACGAAATCCCTGCGCAAAGTGGAACTGATAGGTGTCCGTGCCGCCCGGAAAGGTGTACGAGCCAGGGAGCGTGAAGCTAATTAGGTTCCGGTCGACCCCGAGCGTGTGCTGTGGTGTGCTGTATATCCAGGGCGTCTCATATAACGGTAAAACAGGACTGCCGGTCGAATCATTGACCGTAGCAAGCTGAAGAGTGACCGCGCTAGGTGATTGCGGAACGGTACTCAGCGTTTGAAAATCATACGCTGCGGCGAAATTGAAGCCAGTCGCCTGATACAGTTGCCCGCTCGCCGTCTTTACCACCAGCGTCACGTTATTCGTGTCATAAAGACCGCCAGCGTTGGGATCAATCTGCGCAACGATTTGCCGGTCGCCCCAGCCGTTCGCTGGGATCTGAAAACCTACTTGGCCCAGCGCAACGCCCAGCGGATGATACATAGCCGGGCCGCTCGGGTAGTGCACACCGCTCAAGTACACTTGACCGGGTGCTGTTCCAAACCCGCAGCCTTGAATCACGAATGTGCCTTCGGCTCCTGCGATGGGACTGAAGTACACGCCGGATTTTTGATCATCAACGGTACCGATTCCATTGAGGCAAACTTGTGTCTGCGCCTGTTTTGCAGTAGCGGCTCGCGTCATAATCGACGGCGTCGGATGTTGTCCTCCCGTCGGTTGCTGGCGCTGCGGACCGCTGGGTGTCAACGCAGTCGCCTGTGTTCCCGCGGCTGTTCCGATTGGCGTACTGCCCTGCGCCGACATCGTCTGGCTCGGCCCGACCTGCGTCGCTGAGCCCTTCGGCGGGTACGGCTGAGGATTCAAATCATCCGCTCTTGCGCTGCCCCCGTTGAGCATCGTTCCGCTTTGGCTTGCCCCGCCTGGCCCGTTAAGCAATGTGGGACTTTGACTTGCGCCGCCCGCGAGTAATGTCCCGCCTGCCGGCCCTCCCGTTGGCGCTGCGACTGTTCGCACTCCTCCTGTGAATGCGGGCAAAAGCAAGGGTCGGGCTGCTGCGCTTTGCTGTCGCAGTATCGCGATGATCGTACTGTTGGAGCCGTTGCCAGGTCCGCTCGGAGCGCTCGGCTTCGGTCCAATCGGAATGGCTCGCGCCAGTGCCTGCGTAACCATCCTGTTCTTCTGCCACGGTTGTGCGCCGCCCTGCATCGGTGGAGCCGGGACCACTCCCGTCACGTTTCGTCCGTACTGCGCCCCTGCTCCAGATCCGTCGCCAGAACCAGAGTTCGACCCTCCGCGCGGTATAAGGGGCTGAAGGGTACGATTTGCGCCTGCGCCCGTTGATCCGGAACCTCCGGAACCACTGCCGCCCGTGACCGGCCGCAGCGCGGAGCCGCCCGGGTTCAGCGCGGGATTCAGACGTTCAAGGCTTCCAGTTCTGCCACTGCCGCTGCCTGAACCGCAGATATTTGCAGGCGCGTGAGTTGGAATGGAAAGCGCTGGATCGCTGCCCGTAAAACGATGGAAGCCGTGATGGCCAATGTCCCCGCCGATGCCATTCCCAATGGCTGCGATCTCGATATCGCCCATGCTCCAGTTATCGGGTGATTGAAATGCTTCCGCGATGACAAAAGGCGCGGCCAGCGTGGCCAACTCCGGGCTGACATTGAGATTGAAGCCGCCGTCCGGGATGTGAATCAGTCTTAGTCCGCTAATTTCATTGGGAGGAATCGGCCGGTTCAGCGTAATCCCAACTGTGTTGGTGCTGTTGTTCGGCCAGTTCTGGCTATGATTAACGTTTGGCGCAAGCTGATATCCGCCGTTTGTGAAATAAACGATGATGTTCAGATTGTCTTTTCCGCCGCGCAGGTCGTCATCTGCCGTTGCAATCGTTAGCCGGAGGCGCGTCACTGTACAAGGCCCGGCGCCCGATCCGCCGCCACTTTGCGCGTGTGTCGCGCTAACCGCAAAAACACCGCAAACTAGTGCCAATGTGGCCCGCCGAAGAAACTTTGCGATACTGCTGCTCACCGTCTTGTTCATCGGTCGAGCCTCCTCAAAGTGGCTTTTGCAGATTCATGAGCCGGAATAAACGGAAATTGCTCCAGCGTCAAAGGACGAGCCTCGGGCGATTTTGTGACTTGGCAATTCCATGAACAATAAGGTGTTGTCGACTTCTCTGACCAGCTTCCGGAGCTTGCGTTGCTTGGCGTCTTTTTGCCGAAGTGTGGGAACTTCTGGGCTGCGCGGGCGGACGTTTCGCTAAATGAGCTAACAAATTCCTATAGTCAAAAGTGGAAGAACGAGTGAAATGGCTGCCTCATCGTGCGGGAGACAGCGGAGATTACTCCGAAGATGGCGTAATACGCGTCGCGACTATTGTCAGACTTCTGAACTCACGCCTATCGTGCAGGACTGGGCTGCTTCACGATAGCCGCCATCGCGAGGCCGGCGAAAAACCAATCTAGGACGCCGTTAAGGATGTACGCACACGTGTAGGTCGTCGGGAAGTTGTACCAGTTCCAATATTCCAGGCCCAGGAATACGGCCGCGAAAAGGCCGGCGAGCGTCACGGCGAACACGCGCTTCCAGTACGAACTGACGCCCCCTGCGCCCATCGCCAGAATGCAGGCAAGAAAAAAAGCGCTGACTACATCGATCGCGAATTCGCCGCCAAGCAGCTTCCCGTAATTCAGCCCGACGCCACTGCCAGTGCTGTACACCAGAATCCCGGACGGGCCTTGCTGATACTTCGCCGTGTAGGCGTTCATGTCCGCTTGCTGTTGCTCTTTCGTCCGCCCTGGCGTCATGTTCGGCGCGGGAAAAATGTAGAATCCTGACGCGGGAATCGCCGCGCGCATCGCGGAAAGCACAGTCTCTTCCTGCGGCAACGCTTTTACACCGACCTCCCCCAATCCCAACACCGTGTGCAAAAGCGCGCCCACGATAAACACGACAAAGCCACCCACCAAAGCGCCTATGAGAACTCGTTTCGTCATGGCTGGCAACCTCCGATTGGCGCGGGACTATAGCTTCGAAAGCAAATCAATGCAAGTGACACGAAAACTCGCAGCCATGGAAACTTGGCGCGGGAAGGCAACTTCTGTTAGCCTCCATCTCGCAAAATAGAAACGGAGACCCGTAATGAAATTCCGCACCCTGATTTTATTCTTCGCAATTGCGCTCTTGCCCGCGGCATTCCTACGCGCGCAGCAAAGCAGCGACGTCAACAAACTCGCGCACGACATTTACAAACAGCTTATCGAAACCAACACCACGGAATCGATCGGCAACATGACCACTGCGGCCGACGAAATGGCGACGCGATTGCGTGCTGCGGGATTTCCGGCGAGCGACGTGGTTGTTCTGGGCCAGGATGCTCGGCATGGCAACATCGTTGCGCGGATTCATGGCAGTGGCGCGCGCAAGCCGATTCTGTTCCTCGCGCATCTGGACGTCGTGGAAGCGAATCGCGCCGACTGGTCCATCGATCCGTTCAAGCTCACCGACAAGGACGGCTTTTTCTATGGACGCGGTACAAGCGACGTCAAAGATGGCGACGCGATTCTGGTTACGAATTTCATTCGTTTGAAGCAGGAAGGCTACAAGCCCGATCGCGACTTGATTCTGGCTCTCACGTCAGACGAAGAGGGCGGCGATTTCAACGGGGTCTCGTGGTTGCTCGAAAAACATCGCGACTTGATCGATGCCGAATATTGCATCAACACGGATGGCGGCGATTTTCAGCTCAAGAACGGCAAGCCTCTGCTAGCGTCAACCCAGACGAGCGAAAAAATCTACGCTGATTTTCAACTTCAGGTGCGGAACAAAGGCGGCCACAGCTCGTTGCCGGTGCCCGACAATGCGATCTATCACTTGGCAAACGGCCTCGTGCGCCTGTCAAAATATGCATTCCCCGTGCAACTGAATGAAACGACTCGCGCATTTTTCGAGCGCATGGCGATCATTGATCGCGGTCCACTTTCGAAGGAAATGGAAGACGCCGCGAAGAATCCTCCCGATCGCGCCGCGATTGATTTGCTTTCGGCGTCGCCCTATTACAGCGCGCTGCTGCGTACCACCTGCGTGGCCACTCGGCTCGATGCAGGACATGCAAACAACGCCCTGCCTCAAGACGCACGCGCCATCGTGAATTGCCGCATTCTGCCTGGAGGCACTCAAGAGGAAACGGAAAAGAAGCTCGTCAAGATTCTGGACGATCCGCAGATAAACGTGACGCCGGTCGCGCCCCCGCACAATAGTCCCGCGTCGCCGTTGCGCAAAGACGTCCTGCAAACTACGGAGCAGGCTGTAAAGGCCGTTTGGCCGGGCGTTCCCGTAGTGCCGGTGATGGACACAGGCGCAAGCGATGGTTACCGGCTGCGTGCGGCCGGAATTCCAACGTATGGCGTCTCTGGCGTTTTCATCGATATGGACGACGTGCGCGCACACGGGCGTGATGAACGCATTCTCGAAACTTCGTTTTATCATGGCGTGGATTTTTTCTATCGCTACATCAAGGCTCTGTCGTCAGGGAATTAATCAAGACTATTAGTTAGTGAAGAACATCAACGGGGCACTGTGCTGATTACTTTCTGGTCTGTGCTGTGACACGCGTATAAGTCGTTGCGAGTGTCGAAGTCGCTCCTCCCGGCCCTTCGCCAAGCAGGCGCACCACAAAATGATCCGCGTCCTGCTGTTCAACGATTACGCGGAGCGTCTGCTTAGAGCCGTCCGGGCCGATGAACGCGCCCGTGTAGCGAACGGTCTTGCCGCTATCGTCGCTCGAACCATCCAGCACAAGAAAGGCCGTGGAGCCGTTGTAAATCCAGATCGCTTCGTATTGCTTCGAGCCGTTGTTGTATCCGTATAGCCGCAGCCCCGCCGACGGTTGGCCTAACGACTCGCCGGAATTTTCCTCCTCGAGAAAACGTCCTCCGAGGATGGGCTTCAGCGTTGCCGTTCCGGTCGATTCCTGCGACTCGGTCCCGGGCGCCGAAAACGTCATTGTAGTTGTGTATTTCCCTGCGCGTTTCATCAATTGCACGTGAATCGGCCCTGGTTGCGCAGCTTCGGCGACCGCTTGTTCCATCTCCTCTTGCGTTGGCGGCGTGGTGAGCTTCTGGGCGGACTGCGCCTGCGCGCACGCGGCTCCTGCGATAAAAATGACCGCTGTCAAAGCTGCGTTGAACCTCGATAGTGTCCTCATTGGATTCGGCGTCCTTTGTGAATCAAGCTGTACCAGCAAGAATGTATTGTTGTCCCGATAATAAGGAATTGAGCCATGATTTCACCCAAGGGTTGCTTTCAGGGAATCGTCTGGACAGGCCGACGAGGTCGCTACTTGATGCGCTCGTCCTTTTCGACTTTGCCGTCGCGCAGACGGATGACGCGGTGGGCATGTTGCGCGATGTCCGGTTCGTGGGTCACCAGGATGATGGTATTGCCTTCGCGATGAAGCCGCGCAAAAAGAGCCATGATTTCCTCGCCCGTTTGCGAATCGAGGTTTCCGGTCGGTTCGTCGGCCAGTAGGATCGACGGATTGTTGACCAAAGCGCGGGCAATCGCGACGCGTTGCCGCTGGCCGCCCGAGAGTTCATTCGGTTTGTGCATCATGCGTTCGGTGAGTTCGACTTGCGCGAGGGCTTTCCGGGCCCGTTCTTGCCGTTCTTCGGATGGCGTGCCGTTGTAAATCATCGGCAGCTCGACGTTATGCAGTGCTGTCGCGCGCGGCAGGAGATTGAACGTCTGAAACACGAATCCGATTTCCTTGTTACGAATATAGGCCAGCTCGTCGTCGTCAAGATCGCTTACCAGACGGCCTGCGAGCCAGTAGCTTCCCTTCGACGGTGAATCGAGGCAGCCGATCAAGTTCATCAGTGTCGACTTGCCTGAACCCGACGGCCCCATGATGGCGGCGTATTCACCCTTGCGAATCTCAACGTTCACGCCACGAAGCGCGTGCACTTGCTCGGAGCCCATTTCATAGGTCTTCCACAAGTCTTCCGTGCAGATCACAATGCCGGTATCGATCAGATCCTGGCGGAACGACTGCGAAGCTGTAGCTTCTCCGACCCCCATTAAATTGTGGCTCCTCGAATTTCCTGTTCTCAGATATGCGGTTTCGCCGGCCTACGATGCCGATTGATCCGTGATCACTGGGGTGGAGTTGTCCACCTTAATCGCGGTGCCAGAGCGCAGCGTGCGCAACGCCTTGTAGCTTCCGGTGACAATCACGTCGCCGGCTTTCAGTCCGCTTGTTACCTCGATATCCGTTATACCCGTGATTCCTGTTTGCACCGGCACAAATACGGCCTTGCCAGAGCGCACCACGAACACACCCTGCACATCATCATTGGCGGGCGTTCCATCCGGATTGGTCGCGGGCTTCGCTGCCGCCAACGTTACTCCCGATTCCTTATTATTCTTCTCCTCGTCCGCTTTCAGCTCTTCATGCGAGCGCATCGCCAACGCCTGAATTGGGATAGTCAGTACATCGGCTCGGTGCGCCGTCTGGATCTTGGCAGTGCACGATAGTCCGGGCCGCGTCTGCTTGGGCGGATTGTCGAGTCTGACGTGCACTTTGAAGTCGCGCGCTTCTTGACTGTTCGCGGAAGTTTGCTGGGTCGTCGCCAATCCCGAAGTGCGCAGGATGGCTTCTTCTCCCACATCCGCCACATGTCCCTTAAAGATTTGGCCTGGATAGGCGTCGATCGTAACGTCGGCTGACTGTCCAACCTTTACGTTGGGGATGTCGGTCTCGTCCACCATCACTTCCGCATTTACCACCGCCATGTCGGAAAGGGTCAGCAAGAAGCTGCCTTCGGCATTCTGGATGCCCGGAACTACGTTCTCGCCGACTTTCACCGGGACATACGTGACAATACCGCTGATGGGAGCCTCATAGGTTGTTTTGTTCAAGACATCGCGCTGATGAATCAGCGTTGCCGCGGATTGCTGTTGCTGAAATCCCGATTGCGCAAGCAGGGCGCGGGCTTGCTGCGAGCGCGCCTTGCTCGCCGCAAGAGCAGCGATATCGGCATCGTGTGTAGCCTTCAAGGCATCGAAATCCTGCTTCGGGATCAATCCTTCTTTGTACAGACTCTGTCCGCGCTTCCAGTCCTGTTCCGCTTTATCGAGATTCGCCTGGGCCTGCGCGACGTCGGCTTGCGTTGATGTGTCGTTCGCTTCGGCGGATTGTACCCCGGCTTGCATCGCCTGCAGGTTGGCTTGCTGCGCCTTGACGTCTGCGGCTGGTTGAATACTTTCCACGCGTAACAGAACGTCACCCTTCTTGACGATATCGCCCTCTTTTACGTCGATATCTGTGATCTTCCCGAATCCTTGTCCCAAGACATTTGTATAATCCTGGGGACGTATCTCTCCGGAGGCTGTCACAAGCGAGGTTATGCTCTGTTTGGCCACCTCCCCCGTTTGTACGGTGACCACACCCTTATTCGCTTGCTTGATGCTCACCACCACAATGATGAGGAGCACCACGGCAACGCCGACGATCAAAGCTACTTTTTTCCACGTTTTCATAGCATTTTCCCTGCGAATCCGACCCTTAACGAGCAGAATTCCATATCCTCACATTAATACGCCATGGGGAGACGAAAAGTTTCGTCGCGCCCGGCACCCCGGCGGCTTTATCTTCCCAATCTGAATTCTTGGCGTCAGTGTCCTTGGGCCTCTATACTAATCGACATTGCCCAAAGTTCAAAACGCTCACTTCTGGGATCTCCCTAGTCTTTGGACGCCGCTTCTCGATATTTCGTTGGGCAGGCCGTCAAGAAATCGCATCGCGCGTCAGCAGGAGTGGCAGCTTTGAAGAATGGACAGGCAACCTTTGTGCAGCCTCAGCGAATCCGAATCGTAAGCCTCACTAGCGGCGTAAGTTAGCTTGACGGGTGCTTGCAGGGAGACTAGAATTCCATTGTTCGGGGGAACCCAGCTATGAAGCGAAGCCTAGGAGTGTCGATACTCGCAGTCGCGTGCGCGTCCTTTTTTATCGTTTCGGCTGCGCGCGCTCAGGATTCGCAACAGGATCAAGACCAGGATAACTCAGCCAAACAACTGGAAAAAGCAAAAAAGAAAAAACAGAAGAGTCTCGAGCAAGAGCTTCTCCCCGTCTATCGTCAGTGGCTTAATGGTCCCGTTTCGTACATCATCACTTCCGAAGAACGTTCCGCTTTCCTGCATCTCGAGACGAACGAAGAGCGCGAAAATTTCATCGAGAATTTCTGGCAGCGCCGCAATCCGGATCCCGAATCCGCCGAAAACACTTACAAAGAGGAGTACTACCGGCGCATCGCTTATACCAATGAGCATTACTCCTCTGGAATCCCCGGTTGGAAAACAGACCGCGGCCGCATCTACATCATGTGGGGCAAGCCTGACGAGGTGAATTCTCACCCTGCTGGCGGACCTTACAATCGGCCTTTCGAAGAAGGCGGCGGCGAAACCTCCACTTATCCGTTCGAGGATTGGCGCTACCGCTATCTAGAGGGTATCGGCGAAAACGTTGAAATAGAATTCGTGGATCCCTCCGGCAGCGGTGAGTACCATTTGACTATGGATCCCAGCGAGAAAGACGCCTTGCTGAACGTCCCCGGGGCTGGCTTGACCCAGATGGAAGCCATGGGCATGGCTTCTAAAACGCAGCGCTTCCAGAATACCGATGGCACTCATGACGCGCAGCCGCTCGGAGGGCAACTCGAAAGCCAGAACGAATTTAGCCGTCTGGATCTCTATGCCAAGATTCAAACGCCTCCTCCCGTCAAATTCAAAGATCTCGAGGAAGTGGTGGATACGCGGATGACCGCGAACCAAATCCACTTTGACTGCCATTCCGATTTCTTGCGCATCACCGATGACACAGATCTCGTTCCAATAACCATTCAGATTCCCAACAAGGACATGAGCTTCCAGGATAAGAACGGCGTGCAGATCGCCACGCTA
This sequence comes from Candidatus Angelobacter sp., assembly GCA_035606955.1. Lineage (GTDB taxonomy): Bacteria > Acidobacteriota > Terriglobia > Acidiferrales > UBA7541 > DAHUXN01. The sequence continues at coordinate 5,077 of DATNDO010000249.1, read as the reverse complement.
CACCTGTTCGCGCGCGTGACCAGTGTCAGCGGGCGCGTAGTCCAGACGTTCGAAGATACTGTCTCGGCCGATACGCCGGACTCGCTCATGCAGCAATATTTGAAGGGGTACAACGTTTACCAGAAGGCTCTGCCTCTGCGTCCCGGTCTTTATCGGCTCGACGTTGTTCTGAAAGATACCAACAGCGGCAATCTGGGCGTGATCAACACTCGTTTGGTCGTTCCCCGCTTCCAGGACGATCAACTCGGCGCCAGCTCCCTTATCCTGGCGGACGAAATTCAAAAGGTTTCTTCGCGCGATATCGGTCTGGGAGAATTTGTCCTGGGAGATCTCAAAGTCCGTCCGAAGCTCAATGCCATCTTCGACGAAGGCGGACAGATGGGCATTTTCCTGCAAGTCTACAATCTCAAGGTTGATCCCAAAACCCATGAGGGTGATGCCACTATCCAGTATCAGGTATTGAATGAAAGCAACGCTCCCGTCGTGAAATTCTCGGAAAACTCACGGCAATACAATCAGCACGGCGAAGAAATCTGGATTGAGAAGGCCCTCGACCTCAAATCACTGGCGCCGGGGAGCTATAAACTCCAGATTCAGATCACCGACAACGACGATAAGCAGACAATTTCTCCATCGGCGAATTTCACGGTTCGGGCTCCCTCGAAATGATGACGGGAGGAAAAAGCAATATGAGCTCTCGACTTTTTGGCGCGTTGATTTTGATCCTCGGATTATTCGCTGGCGTTGCGTCTCCGGTCGCCGCGGAATCCCAGACGGGAAAAATCGCCGGCGTTGTGCTCGACCCAAGCGGTGTGCCGCAAATGGGCGCTACGGTTGTCGTCACGGCGAGATCGTTGAGCCCAACTTCCGTGCGCTTGCTTACGAACGAGCGCGGACGCTTCGCTACGGCGGCGCTTCTGCCGGGTATTTACTCTGTGAGTGTCACGCTCGCGGGGTTCCTGCCCTCCCTTCAGCCGAGCGTGCCTGTCACAAGCAGCCGCACCACCAGTTTGCAGATTGAGCTTGGCTCCCTATTCACGGGACTCAATGACTTGCACCGCCGCCCGAATGAAAAACCGGACGAGGCCGAATGGGGCTGGGTGCTGCGCTCATCGGCAATCACACGTCCCATTTTGCGCTGGCAGAATGGACGACTTGTCCTCGCGCAAGATCAGGAATCGACGAGTGAAGCTGCATCTTCCAACCGCCAACTCCGCAGCCGGATTGATTTCACGTCTGGCATGCGTCCAGGGTCAGCCACGGGTTTTTCTGACTCGCCCGCTACGTCCTTTGCTTTCGACGAAGGCATCGGCGCAACCGGCCAGCTTCTCGTTGCGGGTCAGGTCAGTTACGAAAGCCAAGCCACCAGCGGCGGCTTTGCCACTCTTTGGCTGCCTGAAGGTAACGGGAAGGAAGGTCCTTCGACCAGTCTCGTTGTGCGCCAGTCCCGCCTGGGTGCCGATGGCCCGATGTTCCGGGGCATGCGCCTCGACCAAACCGGTGTTCTCGCTCTGAGCGACGCGGTTACGCTTCGCTACGGCGCCGAATATTTGCTGACCAGCCTGGGAAGCGAAACGACCACCGGTCTTCGGCCTCGCGCCGAATTGGCTGTTCGCATTTCTCCTGAGTGGCAGGCTTCTCTTTTGCTTGCCTCACGCCCATGGCCGGAGGCGAGTCCTGAAGCTACCGCACCGCTCGAATCCGCGCTGGATTCTCTCGATGCGTTCCCCACGATGCTTTTCCGTGATGGGCGGCCCGTGCTTGAGGACGGCTGGCATGAAGAGCTTGCCGTAGAGCGTCTTTTTGCGCATCACAGCCGGCTAATGCTCGCGGGATTCCATGATCGCTCGAATGACACGGCTGTTTTCGGTCAAGGCAATGTGATCGACAATGCCAACTTCCTCCAGGACTTCTTCACGGATGGTTTCGCGTATGATGCGGGGACTTCCGATTCCTGGGGAGCTCGCGCCGCCTACCAGCAGAAATTCTCCAAGGATCTTTCGGCGACCGTCGTCTATGCTTGGGCCGGGGCACTCGCTCCGGTAGCGAATTCACAGTCAGACGGCAGCCTGCGCGATGGGCTAAGCACCCAATATCGTCACAGTATTGCAGGCTCAGTTTCCTCCCGAATTCCAGTTCTCGGAACCCAGCTCACCACAGGCTACAAATGGATCAACGGCTTGGTCGTTTCTCGGCAAGATGAATACGGCGAGGCGTTTTTCCGCTTGGATCCCTATCTCAATCTGGTAATCAACCAGCCCATTCCTTGCTTGCACCGCATGCGAGCCATGGCCGACTTCGGGAACCTCTTGGCCCAGGGATACGTCCCGATGACGACTCGAGACGGCCAAATTGTGATGGTAGCGGCCTATCGGACATTCCGCGGCGGCATCAGCGTCCAGTTCTGAGCTGCACGGAATGGTACTAGATTTGGTATCACGTCTCCCGAAATATGGAACCCAGGTCTAAGGGGCCGAAAAACTTCCTGTATTGACCTGATTCTGAGCACCTTATGAACTCCGCGAAATCCCATCTTCTGGAACCCAACGTGCACAAGTTTCAGCGGGGTGGTGTATCTGTGCTGAGTTTAGGCATCGCCGATGAATGACAGTTTGCGAATGCGATTAGCAGCGGCACTGCTGGCGGTACTCACGCTGACGGCTTTCGTCTTCGGCTGTCTGAACTTCGTCCAGCGTTCGCAATTCGCTATGCCCGATGATGGCGTTGCGTGGTTGGACGGCCCTTCAGGAGTCCAAGCCTGGCGGGTCAAACCCGCTTCCCCGGCTGCCAAGGCCGGAATCCAGCCTGGCGACGTTGTTTCGGCGGTGAACGGCGTTTCCGTCCAGCGCGCAACGCAAGTCACACAGCAACTGTCGCGTGCGGGTATATGGTCGAACGTGCCGTATCAGCTTGTTCGTGACGGGGTATCGTTCCAAGCCAATGTTCTCACCGCACCTGCGGAAAAGCCCACGGTGATTTGGAACTGCTTTGGGATTCTGTCGCTGCTCTATCTTTTCATCGGCGTATTTATTTTTCTGCGCCGGTGGACGGCGCCACGGGCCGTACATTTCTATATTTTCTGCCTCGTGTCTTTCATTTTTTACGCGTTTCGTTACAGCGGCAAACTGAACTCGTTTGACTGGACGATCTACTGGTCAAACGTCGTTGCCCTTTTGCTGCAGGCTGCCCTTTTTGTGCATTTCGCGCTGGTATTTCCGGAGCGTCGTGTTCGCCACCTCAAATTCTGGCTCGCAGCTGTCTATGGCGTACCGGTGGCGTTGCTTTTCCTGCACATAAGCGTGGCCAACGCGGCGCTCGACTTGATGCCGTCGATTGAGAGCCGCTTCCGCCTCGACCAAATCGAATTCGCCTACTGGGGCGTGTACTTTCTGGCAGCAGGCGTGATTTTCCTTCTCAGTTATCTTCGCGCCCCCACCGGCTTGCTGCGGCAGCAATTGAAGTGGGTCACCTTTGGCACCTTCGTCGGCGTCGTGCCATTCCTTGCGTTTTATATTCTTCCAATTTTCGCGGGTATGATCCCTTCGGGATGGATGACGGCATCAGCATTTTCCCTGGTCCTTATCCCCCTGTGCTTCGGTTACGCCATCATTCGCTACCGGTTGATGGACGTCGACATTATTTTCAAGCGTGGAATCGCCTATACGCTCGCGACCGCCGCGATTGTCGCGGTTTATTTCGCCACTGTCGCAATCATTGGCCTGCTGTTTCATTCGACGGGTTCAGCCGGCGCGTCGGGAACGGTAGTTGCGATCGTTGTTGCTGCATTTCTCTTTCAACCACTGCGCGACTGGATGCAAGCGCGCCTCGACCATTTCTTCTACCGCGACCGCCTGAATTACCGCCGCACGCTTATTGAATTCGGCCGCACGCTCACGAATGAAGTCCGCATTGACCCGCTGCTCGGCTCCGTTCTCGACCGAATTTCGCAAACCTTGCTTGTCGATCGTCTCGCGCTTTTCCTCGAGAATCCCGAAAAGCCGGGAACGTTCCAATTCTCGCGTTCGCTCGGAGTGCAGGCGCAATCGCCGCTCGATCTGAGTTTCTTGAATCTGGCGGAGCGTCCTGCGCTCGCGCAGGCTTGCTTGTTCTTTGAATCCGCGCGCGGTGCCGGCGAGACCGAAACGGTCCGCCACACGCTCGAACAGCTCGGTCTGAACTATTTCATCACCTGCCGCTTCCGCGATCACGTCGTGGCGGTCCTAGGGCTCGGCAAAACGGTCGATGGTGATTACCTGACCAGCGACGACATCGAACTTCTCGACACCATTGCCGGCTACCTCGCCATCGCCATCGAAAACGCGCGTCTCTATAATTCTCTCGAGCAGAAAGCGCTGCAAATTGAGCGCTTGAAGGAATTTCACGAGAACATCATCGAGTCTCTGAATATCGGCGTGCTTACGGTCGGCCTCGAAGATTGCATCGAGTCGTGGAATCCGCAGATGGAACGCCTCATCGGTATTCCGCGTGAGCAAGCTGTCGGCCGTGCTTTAAAGGACGCGCTTCCCGCAGACCTGGTAGCGGAAATCGCTTCCCATTCCCGCGAAGAGCATGTCGCCAGCATCTACAAATTCCGGCTTTACGGTCCAGGCACGCAGCGTTTCGTCGTAAATGCTTCCTTCGCTCCGCTGGTAGGCAAGAACGGGCAGCGCCTCGGTCGTTTGATTCTTCTCGACGACATTACTCAGCGCGTTCGCCTGGAAGAGCAAATGGTCCAGAACGAGAAGCTGACATCGCTCGGCCTGCTCGCCGCTGGCGTGGCTCACGAAGTCAACACGCCCCTCGCCGTGATTTCAAATTACATTCAGATGCTCGGCAAACAGATACCGCCAGAGGACAAGCGTCAGAAGACGATTGACAAGATCATCAAGCAGACCTTCCGGGCCAGTGAGATCGTCAACAACCTCCTGAATTTCTCCCGAACAGGCGGAGCGGAATTCGTCGAGGTCGACCTCAATTCAGTTCTGGATGAAACTTTGAGTCTGGTTCAGCATCCATTCAAAGCAGCGCGAGTCAATGTGATACGCAACTTCACTGACGCATTGCCCGTCGTTTTGGG
>DATNDO010000243.1:0-2949 GCA_035606955.1 Candidatus Angelobacter sp. | reverse complement strand
GCTTCGACGCGGAGACCTGGACGCGCTTGCGGAGCTGGTGACGCGCTACCAGCACCGGCTGTATCGCTATCTGTTGCGTATCGTGCGTCAGCCCGCCGAAGCCGAGGATCTGTTTCAGCAAACCTGGTTGCGCGTGGCGGGGCAAATTGCGCGCTTTGATCCCCGCAGAAATTTCGAGGCGTGGCTTTTTACTTTGGCGCGCAATCTGGCCATCGATCATCTCCGGCGCATCCGCCCGGAGAGTCTCGAAGAGCATGAGGAAAAGCATTCTTGGGCCACACCTGCTTCGCTGCGCGCTTCCGAGCCGCCCGCGCTCGACGTGGTGATCGCCCGCGAACGCACGCAACAGCTTGCCGAAGCGATGGATGCATTGCCGATGATGTATCGCGAAGTGCTCGCGCTGCGCTTCGAAGAAGAAATGAAGCTCGAAGAAATTGCCGAAGTTTTGAATGCGCCGCTCTCGACGGTGAAAAGCCGCTTGCGGCGCGCGCTTGAAAATCTCCGCACCGGACTCGACACTCGGTTTCCGAAAACGGAATGGCAATGAAAAAAAAGCCTATCACGAACGAATTCACCGAACGAACGGGACAACGGGCTGAACAATGACTGGGAAAATGACCGAACACGACGAGATTCGCGGGCTCCTTTCACTGGCAGCTGCGGGAGCGCTCGATGCAACGGAAGACCAGCGCGTCTCGGCGCATCTGCGCGCTTGTCCAGCTTGCGCTGCTGAGCTCGCTTCCTGGCAGGCAATTGAAGCCGGCCTGCGCCGCATTCCCACGCCACAAGTTCCGGCGGATCTCGTCGCCCGCACCATCGCGCGCGCGCAAACGCGCTTCGCGGAAGAATCCGAACGCCGCTCCGAGCGCAAGATGCTTGCATTGATCACCGTGTTTTCGTGGATTTTCGTCGCTCTCAGTTGGCCGCTCGCGCAGCTTCTGGGCCACGGATGGCTCAGCCTGCTGGGCCTTGGCTTCGAGCAGGGCTGGAAGAATTTCGCCGTGTTCACGGCATTGTGCTGGATAGCGGGCGCCGCTGCGGCGATTCTGCTGGCCATGCGCCGTGACCGCGAAAGGAGAATCGCATGAGCTTCCGCAAAGAACTCCGCGTAATCCCACGCACTGCGTGGATCATCACAGGCTTTTCTTATGTGGGCATGGCCATCCTGGCATGGTTTCTCGTTCCGACTGACCACGAAATGTCGCACTGGCCCCTGGGCGGCCAGTTCGCCTTCATTTTCCTTATGCCCTTGGCTTGCTTGCTTATCATCCCGCTCTACGGCTATATCTACGGAGACGCGAAGCGGCGCGCCATGCGTTACGTGATGTGGACGCTCCTGGCCATCTTCGTGCCCGACTTGATTGGCGTCATTATTTATTTCATTCTGCGCGATGCGCTGCCCGTCGATTGCCCCAGTTGCCACAATCTGGTTCCCTCAAAATTCACTTTTTGCCCGACCTGCGGCAATGCACTGCGGCCACATTGTCCACAGTGCGGAAAGCCTGTGGAGCGCGCGTGGACGAATTGCGGCTACTGTGGCACAAAACTTCCCGGATAAGTCACGGGCCCGGCGAGAGCTACAAAGAGGTTGAGTGCGACGCGACTCGGCATAGAATTCTCGGGCGTAAGTAATTTCGAGGGAACAGATCGAGGAGGAAGGAATGCCGTACGTTCAAATTACCTGGGTCGCGGGGCGCTCGCCCGAGCAGAAGCGCAAACTCGCTGAGCGAATCACCACCGCATTGGTCGAAGACGGGCGTGCCAAGCGTGAAAACGTTCACGTCAGTTTCGTCGACGTGCCGCCGACCGATTACGCCGAAGCCGGCATCGTGGTAGCCGATCAGAAGCGCACGCCGTGATTTCTGGCGCGCGCCAGAGTTCTCCGGCGCGCGCTGCGAGTGAAATGCAATTCTAAGCGCGTACTTCGCGGCGAACCAGGTACGCGTCTACAAAGAATCCCACGCCAATCACAAACGGAATGATTCCGAGGACTGCCGCCTCCGCCGCGTCCGGTTCCCACCGCGCCAGAGCGCCGAACGTCAACGAATACCCGATGGCCGCCGCAACAAGCAAAATCCCCGATCTGCGCGACACACTCGAAGGCGGCAAATCCGCCTCGAACGGGATCGTGACTCCTCGCGCAATCGCCGCCATCCGTTCGTCGCTGCGGAACTTGCGTCCGCGCTGCCATGCCCAAGCCCACACCGCGGCGATGGGGAATCCCAGCGCCAACACTACGGCTGCAAATCCAATCATATTGTCAGGCATTTTGTTTCTCCTCTCGATGCACGGTCTGTACGCAGCCGCGCTCTCCGTTATTGGCGAACCTGATTGCGATCGCCCGCTTGCAACCATAGATACGCTGCCGCGTTCGAAAATGTTCCGGGAGAAACCCGACTGCGTGCAAGGAAATATCTAGGTCAAACGGTGAGCGGATGTTCCGCGAAGAGTTTATGGGACTTGTTGAACTTGCATCGATTGATCCACAGAGAAGTCCGAGCACCCTGGTGTGGTCGCCGCATCGCAGCGCGCCGTCACGGTGAAGCCGTCGGAAGTTGTTTCCGCCGAATACGCATATCCTGCCCGTCCCGATTTTTTCACCGCGAGCGCCCCGCTGGAATACAGCTCGTCGAGCGATGCATACGAACCGTGCCCCGTCCAGTAAATTCGCTCCGCCTGCGCAATCGAAAGCAAATCGTTCTGAACGCCCACGGTCGAAATTACTTGCGCGGGAGTGCCGGGTGCTCCCTTCGATTGCATTTTTGAGGCGTAAAGCCAATAGCCGAGCACTACGATTAGCGCCGTGACTAACAATCCCACCAAGCCCCGCATAATCGGCTCCTTTGCAAACCGTCTGCGCCGAGATTACGGTTTGCACGGTTACCATTATCGGCTGTTGGGCCGGAGGGCCGCATCGCGTTTGATTGCAGATGTGTCGCGAACGGAACA
>DATNDO010000124.1:0-8002 GCA_035606955.1 Candidatus Angelobacter sp. | reverse complement strand
TTCGACTGGATGGGCGTCTTCGCGTATTCGGATGAAGAGACGGCGAAAAGTTACGCTTCCGACGGAAAAGTCGACGCGGAGACAATCGCACGAAGGCGCGACACGTTGATGGCAATTCAGCAAAAAGTATCGCGGCGGAATTTGCGCGCGAAAGTCGGCAAGACTTTTACCGCCATGCTCGAAGGGCCGTCGAAGGGCACGGACATCGTGTGGGAAGCACGCCTCGAAGGCATGGCGCCGGAAATCGACGGCAAAGTCTTCATCACCGAAATTGCGGGCGTGACGGACATTGCGCAATTGCCTCCGCCGGGGACAATGGCGCGTGTCGAAATCACGGAAGCGCGCGACTACGATTTAATTGGCCGCGCGGTCGAAATTATTTCGGCAGACACTACAATTCCGCAAGACGCGCAAATTCTCCCACGGCCATTCCCAATCCTCGCCTAAATTCCTCCGGAAAGCGGACGCCATGAAACCGTCCACGCAACAACGATGTGGCTGCGGTCCCCGCAGCTGTAGGGGCGGCTTTACGCCGCCTGAATTTCAATTTGTCGGCGCGAACGCGGGCGGGATAAACCCGCCCCTACAACTGCCATGAATGGCGTGTTAGTCTAGGCGCGATAGCCATGGAATGGCACTGCCCCATTTGCCGGAAGGCAACCGATTCGACGAAGGACAGCGATTTCCCTTTTTGCAGCGAGCGCTGCCGCTTGACCGACCTCGGCAACTGGGCCAGCGAGAAATACAAAGTATCCGAGCCGGCCACCGACGAATCGCTGTCCGAATCGCACGAAACATCTCCGCACCAAGCAAGTTCGCACGAAGCATCCCCCCGCGATGAACACAAAAACTGACGCTGCTCCCGCCGAGCCTCCGCGAAAACCGCGCCTGTCATTATTTTTTGCGACGGCAGGCGGTGTAGGCTACCTCCCGAAAGCGCCGGGCACGTGGGGCTCGCTCGTCGGCGCTTTACTTTACTGGGCCGTGTGCAGATTTTCTCCTACGCGTCTCGACGCGTACTGGTGGGGCGCATATTACGCTCAACCGGTTCCATCCTGGGCAATTCCTCTCGCGCTGCTTATCGCATTGATTGGCGTCGCGGTATCCGCCAGAGTTGCAAAATTCCTCAGGCAGAAAGATCCGCAGTTCGTGGTGATCGACGAAGTCTCCGGGCAGTTTTTCACTTACTTGATGGCGCTCGCGCCGCTCAACTGGAAATATTTGCTCCTGGGTTTTATACTTTTTCGCGTGTTCGATATTTGGAAGCCGTTTCCTGCGCGGCAAGCCGAATCGCTGCCCGGAGGCTGGGGCATCATGGCGGACGATTGGGCTGCCGCCGTTTACGCTGCGATAGGAATTTGGATTGCCAGAGGTTTAGGCCTATAAAGGTGTGGGGGATTTGCGGTTGAAAACGAACGGCATCCCGAACATTGAGCGCGTGCAACCGCGGGCGGCGATCCCCGGCGGCGAGATCACGATTCACGGCGCGGGCTTTGCGAACGGAAACCACGCGCGCCCTGCGGTGCGATTCGGCAGCGCAGAAGGCAGCGTCGTGATGGCCTCGGAGAACGTCGTGGTCGCGCGCGTGCCCGATGGCGCCGAAGGCGGCATGGTGCGTATCCACGCAGGACATACGGAAAGCCAGCCGTTCCCGATTTCGATTGGCTCGCTCGTTGCCGACAACTTGCACCCCGTGGCGAATCCGGCCGTCGACCGCGAAGGAAACACGTATGTGACGTTCAGCGGTCAGCGCGGACAGAAAGTTCCCGTGTCGCTGTACAAAATCACGCCCAATCGCACGGTGAAGCCGTACGTCACGCAATTGATGAATCCCACGGGCCTCGCCATCGACCGCGATGGCGTGCTTTACGTTTCCTGCCGCAACGACGGAACGATTTATCGCGTCACGCCTGACGGACAGGCGGAGCAGTGGCTCGAAGGCATGGGAATCGCCACGGGAATCGCTTTCGACCACGCCGGAAATCTTTACGTCGGCGACCGCAGCGGAACAATCTTCAAAATCGGCGCCGACCGCGAGATTTTCGTATTTGCGACGCTTGAGCCTTCGATGTCCGCCTATCACCTGGCATTTCACCCGAGCGGTGACTTGTACGTGACCGGGCCCACCACGTCGAGTTTCGATCGCGTCTACAAAATTACTCCCGCTGGCGAAGTGCTGGTCTTCTTTCGCGGGCTGGGGCGTCCGCAAGGGATGGCGTTTGATCGCGCTGGGAACTTGTATGTGGCGGCGTCGCTCGCAGGCAAACGCGGCATCGTGCGCATCGCTCCCGATGGTGACGCGGAGATTGCGCTCAGCGGCAACAACATCGTCGGCCTCGTGCTCGAGCCGTCGCGTCGCGCGCTGGTCGCAACAATCAATTCGCTCTACACCCTCGACTGGAACATCGAAGGCCTCCCGCTGAACAACTAGTCTCGCGCTGCTTGCGTTGCGCGACGAATAGCATTCTCGTCCTTCCAAAATAACGCGACTCGCCCCTTGCGGGTTGCGCCGCGCATCGGGTACAACATTTGCGATGGATGCGGAGATCATTGCCGTCGGGTCTGAGTTGCTCACGCCTTATCGCCTCGACACCAATTCCCTATTTCTCACGGCGGAACTGAACCGCCTCGGTTTTCACGTGCGCCGAAAACACGTAATCGGCGATCGCGATGACGATCTGCGCGACGTGTTCCTTCACGCCCTCGAACGCGTTGACGTGGTTGTCTCTTGCGGCGGGCTCGGGCCAACCGAGGATGACCGCACGCGCGAAATTGTCGCGGAGGCCCTCGGACGAAAGCTCAAGCTGAACGACGAAATTCTTCGCAGCATTCAGGAGCGCTTCCGAAAATTCGGCCGCACGATGCCGGAAGTGAATGCGCGACAGGCCATGGTGCCCGAAGGAGCCGAGCCGCTCGCAAACACACAGGGAACCGCGCCCGGTTTGTGGCTGGAATCGGACGGCAAAGTTGTGGTGCTGCTGCCCGGACCCCCGCGTGAACTGCAACCCATGTTTGAGCGGCAAGTGAGGCCTCGCCTGGCGCGACGCGGGGCGAATATGCGTCTTTACACCCGCGATTTACGAATCACGGGTTTGGCGGAATCGGATGTGGATCAGCGCGTGGCGTCGATTTATAAGGAGTACGCGGGGACGGAGACGACGATTCTGGCGACCTCGCCGGGCGAAATCCAACTTCATCCGCGCGTGTGGTCGGAGGACGAAACCGCAGCGACAAAGCTGCTCGACGAAATGGTGAAGCGCTTTGCCCTCGCGCTCGGCCAGAATTTGTTTTCGACGACGGGCGAGGCGCTCGAAGACGTCGTCGCAAAGGAATTGCAAGAGCATCGCGCCACGATTGCTGTGGCGGAAAGCTGCACGGGCGGAATGTTGGCAACGCGCCTCACCAACGTACCGGGCAGTTCGTCGTATTTTCGCGGTGGAGTGGTCTCTTACAGCAACGATTTGAAATCCGCGTGGGCGGATGTGCCCAGGGAAATCATCGAGGCAAAAGGTGCGGTCAGTTCCGAGGTGGCCCTTGCGATGGCGGATGGCATTCGGCGGCAGACCGGTTCGACGCTCGGGATAGGCGTCACCGGAATCGCAGGGCCCGGCGGCGGCACACCGGAAAAGCCGGTGGGCTTGGTACACATCGCGATTGCTGATGAAAAAGGAACCAAGGAGCGCGAGTTTCGCTTCCCCGGAACTCGCGATCGCATACGACATCAGGCGACGCAAGCCGCGCTCGACATGGTGCGGCGATATTTTCTCTATGCCGCACCCGCGGCGAAGGCCTGACGCGTGCGCCTGTTCGTCGCGCTCGATGTGCCGGACGAAACGCGCCGCGCTCTCGGTGAAACGATCCGGAGGTTTGAAACTGTCTGCCACGGCGCGCGCTGGATGCGGGCGGAAAGCATACACGTCACGTTAAAATTTATCGGCGAGGTCGAAGAAGCGAAACTACCCGCGATCAAAGACTCTCTCGCGAACGTAAAATTGAGCGGCCCGATTGAAATCGCTTTCCGGAATTTTGGGTTTTTCCCCAATGAACGCCGTCCGCGCGTTTTCTGGCTCGGAATCGAATCAGGGCCGAATCTCGCGGCACTGGCGACGAATATTTCGTCGGCGCTGGAACCAATCGGGATTCCACGAGAAGAACGCACGTTCAGACCTCATTTGACATTGGCGCGATTCAAGACGGAAAAAGGGCTCCCAAAATTGCGCGAGGTCGTGGCGCCGCTCGCGCACCAGAGCTTCGGCAACACCGTGGCGACGCAGTTCCATCTGTATGAAAGTGTGTTAAATCCGTCTGGCGCCGTGCATACTAAACTCGCGAGTTATCGTTTCGCTGAAGGCGCAACGCCGTGAACACGCTCTGGCTGATTCCCATCGCCTCATATTTGTTGGGCTCGATTCCCTTCGGATATCTCATCGTAAAAATGGGCAGCGGCTCGGACGTCCGTGGCGCCGGCAGCGGAAACATCGGCGCGACGAACGTCACGCGCGTGGCTGGAAAGGGCGCGGGTCTTGCAACGCTCCTGCTGGACGTAGGCAAGGGATACCTCGCCGTTTGGCTGGCGATGCGATGGTCCCATGGAAACATCCGCTGGATGATGGCGGCGGGCGTAGCGGTGGTCTTGGGGCACACCTTTTCATGCTGGTTGCGCTTTCGCGGCGGAAAGGGCGTTGCGACTGGACTCGGCGTGTTCTTGGCCATCGCGTGGCAAGCAGTGCTGGCGACGCTCTTGGTGTGGCTCGTGGTTGTGGCGTTTTGGAGATACGTCTCGCTGGGCTCGGTTGTGTCCGCCGCAGCATTGCCGATTTTGGTCTATTTGTTTTATGCACCTGGGCACGCGCCACCGCTGGCTGTTTCGTTTGGCAGCGTTGCCGTTGCAATCATCGTTATTTTCAAGCACCGGGGAAACATCGCCCGCCTGATTGCAGGCACGGAAAGCCGGCTGAGACGGAAAGGTTAGTTCCGAAAGGAACATCCGAAAAACAGCAGCTGTAACAAACTCCTCGGTGCGGCTCAGGAAGGGCCGCCGCGAATGGACTTTCGAAGTTTCTTTGCATAAAGACCATGGCTGAAGCAAAAAAAATCGCCATCATCGGCGCCGGAGGATGGGGCACGGCGCTCTCGATCGTGCTGGGCCGCAGCCGCGCGCCGCACCGCATTGCGCTCTGGGCGCGGGAAAAGGACGTGCTCGACTCTCTGCGCAAGGAGCGCAAGAATCCATCTTTTTTGCCGGGATTTACCATACCGGCTGAAGTCGAAGTAACGGGCGAGTTGCGCGAAGCCGTTGAAGCGGCGGACATCGTCATCGGCGCAATGCCATCAGCTCATGCGCGAGAACTCTACGTTGAGATGCTTCCCTTTTTCGGGCGCATGACTGGCTTCGTCAGCGCGACAAAAGGCCTCGAGCCCAAGACGCTTCTTCGCATGACGGAAGTAATCGAGCAAGTGCTGACGCCGAAATTCTGGCCGCGCGTGGCGGTGATTTCGGGGCCGTCATTCGCGCTGGAAGTCGCCCGTGGCGATCCCACTGCAATCGTGGCCGCTTCCACGGACCGCATGCTCGCCAGCGAGTTGCAGGAGCAGCTCTCCGGACCAACGCTGCGGGTCTACACAAACGACGACGTAGTAGGCGTGGAGCTGGGCGGAGCCGTGAAGAACGTGATTGCGATTGCCGCCGGTGTCGCCGAAGGTTTGGGCCTCGGACACAATACCGTTGCGGCGCTGATCACGCGCGGCCTGGCGGAAATGACTCGACTCGGAACCGCGTTCGGCGCGCGAAAAGAAACTCTGGCGGGACTCGCTGGAATGGGCGACCTCGTGCTGACTTGTACCGGTGAACTAAGCCGCAACCGTTCCGTAGGCCTTGAACTCGGGCGCGGGAAGAAGCTCGAGGAAATTCTCGCTTCCACACGCATGGTCGCCGAGGGCGTCGGTACCACCGCCGCGGCGCACGCCCTCGCCTTGCGGCTCGGCATCGAAATGCCCATCACTGAGCAGATGTACGGCGTCCTCTACGAAGGTCGCGCTCCTCACGATGCCATCCATGAATTGATGGAGCGCCCGCTGAAGGCCGAATAGAGTGTCTGAGCCCTCCCGGAGAGTCCTGCTTCCCGCGTGGCCAATCCGCCAATAGGTAGTACTTTCGGCCAGTTGTACCCCTGCGCAGGGTCGCATACGATTTTGAGGTAGATTCCTATGCCTCAAGGACCATTCAAAGCGACCGGTATGCGGCGGCTGCGCATTCTGTGGATTGTGCTCGGAGCGCTCTTGCTTACCAGCACTCTGCCGCTATGGTTGTATCACCGGGAAGTGCTCCAGCTCAGCGAGGAAAAGCTCCAAGACACCGAGCGCTTGCAACAATCGGAAATCACGCGCTCCGTCGCCAGCGAAATTCTGCAATTCGAATCGAACCTTAGCGAACAACTCGAAAGCCAGAGACAACTGCTCGCGCTCACGGGCTGGATTCAGAACGTCAGCGATCCGGCGCACGCGCCGCAGCTTAGCCGCATGCTCCAAAACGTGCTGCAAAACAACCGCGACATTCTCTACGTAACGACCATCGGCACGGACGCCAAGGGCGAGTCGGCGGAAAGCGTCAAGAACGCTGACCGCGATCCGTTCGTGGACGCGGCGTTGAAGCGCGCCTTCACGGCAAGCGTGCAGAAATTGCCTTTCGTGAGTGGTACGTTCGCTCTGGGTCAGGAAAACCGTCCCGCCTTCGTAGTTTCCGTTCCGCTGATGTCGGATGGCCAATTCACGGGAATGCTGGCGGCAGTTGTGTCGCTCGACCACGTAGTGGCGCGTTTGAAAGATGCAAGCGTGCGCGACCGAACCGTCTTCGTCGTCAACGTAGACGGGCGAATCGTCGTCCATCCGGACACGGTCAACATGGTCCCCGGACGTGACCTCAGCTCGAATCCCGTCATTGTGCAATTCAAGAAAGTGCCGGAAGAAATACGCGCGACGGAAACAACCCAATTCACTCAGGACGAAAACGATAAGCCCGTTGAAATGATCGGCACGTACAGCACGGTCCCCGAGCTGCGCTGGGCGGTCATCGCGCAACGCAGCCTGGCAAAGGCGCGCGTTGACGCGGGCGTGCAGGAACTGACGACGCAAGCGATGCGCTTCGTCATTGCGGTGACTTTGATTGCGCTTCTGGTCGGATATCTTTCGGCGCTGGGGATCACGCGGCCCATTCAGGGGCTGGTTCGCTCGACGCGCGCCATCTCGCGAGCCGAATTCCACGAACGCGCGCCCGTCGAAGGCGCGGCGGAAATCAGCGAGTTAGCTGAGACCTTCAACGGCATGGCCGACGACATCGAGAAATACGTCGACCGATTGCAGGCGGCCGCCACCGAGAATCGCGAGCTTTTCATGGGCTCAATTCGCATGCTCGCCGCCGCCATCGACGAGAAGGATCCCTATACGCGAGGCCACTCCGGCCGCGTCGCGAAATATTCGCTCACCATTGCGCAGGAAATGGGCCTCGATTCCGTGGCCATGGACAAGCTGCGCATCTCCGCCCTGCTGCACGACGTGGGCAAGATCGGCGTGGACGACAACGTTTTGAAAAAGCCCGGCAAACTAACGGAAGATGAATTCGCATTGATGAAGCAGCACCCGGTGAAAGGCGCGAACATCATGCGTCCCGTCGCGCAATTGAAAGAAATGCTGCCGGGAATCGAACTGCATCACGAACGTATGGACGGCGGGGGCTATCCTTATGGCCTCAAGGGCGACGAAATCCCCATGATGGCGCGCATCATCGCCGTCGCCGATACGTTCGACGCCATCACTACCAATCGCCCCTATCAGTCCGCCATGGACCTCGAATACGCTATGGATCGCATCAGTCAACTCGCTGGAGCAAAATTCGACGTGGACGTTGTCCACGCCATCCAGCGCGCCGTCGCCGCCGGCAAGCTCAAGCTCAGCCCTTCGGTCGTCGAAGTCGAAGTCCCTGTCTAACCGCGCGCGTTCGTTCCCG
>DATNDO010000123.1:0-14927 GCA_035606955.1 Candidatus Angelobacter sp. | reverse complement strand
AAACATTTTAGAGCACCTCTCGGTTGTCATTTTTTCGATTTAGCGTTCACCCCTGAACGCTACGCACCGACGAATGGGACACTTAATATTCTGGGCTGCGCAGTTTGTCAACAGAAAAATGTACGAATCTCCGTATTCTCAGAATCCGGATTTTCGTAACGCCACGATCTCCGTTGCATCCTGTTGTACGTGGACGCACCCCAAAACCTTAAGATGGCCAAAGATTACGCACGCCTCATGCCAAAACGATCTTGCTCATCCATACGACACAAAATACACGGTTTCGCAATTTGTGAATCCGACGATTGCATATATAAAGTGTTCTAAAATTCATATAATTGTACACAAAACTGAATCCCGTTCTTTTCCTACAGCAACATTGGACGACAAAAGGGACGTCAACGCGTCCCTGAGATATCAACGTCCTGCGGCGCAGTGGTCGCCGAAGCGAAATTCGCTTGCCAGCATCCAAGACACATGGTTCGGTGTAGCTAGGTTCTGAATTTTTTTCGGACCGAGTCGTCCGTTTTCATCTGTGGCTTTCTTTCGTAACTTATCCTAAGATTCTGCGTTTATCTTTCAATGCTCAAGGCTGCCAGGACGCTCATGTCTCACGTCAAAAACCCGGCCACTCTGAACTTTTTCGCACAGGGCTCTCACGCCTTGCTTGCTACGCTCCTTTGTGCGGGAGCGCTTGCTGGCTGTATGCAGCAACATGCCGCCAAGGCCCCTGCCTTTTCTGCAATGCCCGTGAAAACGCAAGTCGCTCAGCTTGTCGACATCCCTGATTCCTCCGAATATTTGGCAACACTCAAATCGCGCCGCTCCGCTGCAATTAACCCCCAAGTCGAGGGTTGGATCACAAGAATCAACGTGCGCTCCGGCGAACACGTTCGCCAAGGTGCCGCGCTCATTGAGATCGATCCGCGCGTTCAAGAAGCGTCCGTCAACAGTCAGGAAGCGGCTCGCAACGCGCAAGCCGCGACCCTTGCCAACGCGCTAGCCCAGTATCAACGGGCTCAAAAGCTTTTCGACGCCGGCATCATCGCCAAACAGGATCTGGACACTTTCCGGACCACCTACGAAAATGCGCTTGCGCAACAGAAGTCCCTGGACGCACAAGTGCGTCAGCAGCAGGTTCAACTTCACTATTACAGCGTCACATCGCCCACCGATGGAATTGTTGGCGACATTCCGGTTCATGTCGGCGATCGCGTCACTACTACCACCTTGCTCACGACGGTTGACCAACCCGGCAATCTCGACGCCTACATCTATGTTCCTGTAGAGCACTCCCGCCAGCTGCGTGTGGGAGAGCCCGTCTCTCTCCTCGACGGTTCCGGAAACGTCATCGCGCACAGCACAATTTATTTTGTCTCGCCGCAAGTGGATGACGCGACTCAGAGCATTCTGGCCAAGGCTCCCATCTCAAACGCTGACCGCCAGTTCCGCACCGACGAGTTCGTGAGCGCGCGCATCACTTGGCGTACGACCAAGGGCCTTGAAATTCCCGTTCTCGCAACGCAACGCATCAACGGACAATTTTTTACTTTTCTCGCCGCGAATGGCCCTAAGGGAGCTGTTGCACGCCAGCAGCAAATACAGGTTGGCGACATCATCGGCAACAACTATGTCGTTCAAAGCGGCATTAAGCCCGGTGACCATATCATCGTTGCCGGTTTTCAGTTTCTGGCCGATGGAACGCCTGTAAAGGAAACCGTCGAGAACTCTCCACCAGAGGCGGCCTCTCATTGATTCGGCATTTTCTCGAACTCTTCGCTAGAGCTGCGACCGGCTCGTGTGGCAGAAGGTAGAGATGGACTTTGTTCGTTGATTTCTTTATCAAACGGCCGATCTTCGCCACTGTTTGTGCGTTGATCATCATCCTGGGCGGTGCCGTGGCCATTCCCACGCTGCCCGTCGCGCAATTCCCAAATCTCGCCCCGCCCCAGGTCACTGTTACGAGCGCCTATAACGGCGCTGACGCCCAAACCGTTGAGTCCGCCGTCACGATTCCTCTCGAGCGCTCGATCAATGGCGTCGAGGGCCTGAAGTACCTCACCTCCACAAGCAGCAATAATGGCCTAAGTACAATCACGGCTACCTTCGATGTTTCGCGCGACCCTGATCTTGCCTCCGTGGACGTGCAGAACCGCGTTCAAGCCGCTCTCGGTTTGCTCCCTGCGGAAGTCATCAACACCGGCGTGACAATTACTAAGGGCCTCAGCGGTTTCGTTTTCGCCGCTGCCTTTTATTCCGACAGCAATAAGTACAGCGGCCTGTTCATTAGCAACTACGTCGACGTGTACGTCAGCGACGCCATCAAGCGCGTCCCCGGCGTTGCTAATGTCACGATTTTCGGTCAACGCGAATATTCCATGCGGCTTTGGCTTGATCCATCACGATTGGCCGCGCGTGGTCTTACCGCCACCGATGTCGTCAGCGCGTTAGGCGAGCAAAACGTTCAAGTCGCCGCAGGCCAAATTGGCCAACCACCCGCGCCGAAAGGGCAGGCTTTTCAAATCAGCGTCCGGGCGATGGGGCAACTGATCGAGCCCGCCCAATTCGACAACATCATTTTGAAAACCGGCGCCCACGGCACTCTCGTTCGCGTGAAAGATGTAGGTTACTCCGAGCTGGGCGCTCAAGATTACAGCAGCAATCTGTTCATCGACGGCCACGAAGCGATCGGCTTGGCCGTCCAACAGCTGCCGAATGCCAACGCTCTCGAAGTGGATCGTCTCGCGAGCGCCGAGCTCGAAAAGCTCTCCCACACTTTTCCAGTTGGGTTGAAGTACGGCATGGCTTTCGACACGACCACGGCAGTCGCCGAAGGTATCCGTGACGTTCTCACTACTCTGATTGAGGCCATCCTCCTGGTCATTGCTGTCATTTTTATTTTTCTTCAGGACTGGCGCAGCACGTTTATTCCCGCCATCACGATTCCTGTCTCGCTTGTCGGCACATTCATCTTTGTCAAGCTTCTCGGCTTCTCCATCAACACGCTCACGCTTTTCGGCATCACCCTTGCGACAGGCCTCGTCGTCGATGATGCCATCGTCGTCATTGAAAACGTCCAGCGCCACATTAACGAAGGCCTTACTGAGCCCCACAATGCCGCGTCCGTGGCGATGAGCGAAGTGGCCGGGGCTGTCGTGGCCACGTCGCTTGTTCTGGTTTCCGTGTTCGTTCCTGTCGCGCTCTTTCCCGGAACCACGGGCATTCTTTTCCGCCAGTTCGCTCTCACCATCGCCTTCTCCGTCGCAATTTCAGCGTTTAACGCCTTGACGCTCACGCCAGCGCTGTCGGCCATTTTTCTCGGTCATCAAAAAGAAGGTCGCCTGGGTGAACGCATCTTTGCCCCTTTCAATCGGATGGTCACCGGAGGGACGAATCTCTATCGCCACACTCTGCGTCATTTATTCAACTGGAAATTCGGCACCGCGATCGTCTTTCTGCTCCTCGCCGGACTCACTTATTGGGTGTTCGCCAAGGTTCCTCGCGGCTTCGTCCCCACCGAAGATCAGGGCTACATCATGATTCTTATCCAGGCCCCTGCCGGAGCTTCGCTCGAATATACGTCCAACATTTGCCATCAAGTCGAAGCTATCCTGGATCGTCAACCCGAAAAAGCCGCCGTTTTCTCGATCGCTGGCTTCAGCTTCTCCGGTGCCGCGTCCAATTACGCCATGGTTTTCGTCAACCTGAAGCCTTTCTCGGACCGGCAGGGCGCCGCTCATTCTGCGCCGGCGATCATCAATCGATTGCGCGGTCCTTTCTTCGGCATTTCTGGCGCCGTCGTTGTGCCTTTCAATCCTCCCGCGGTGCAGGGTCTGGGGCAATTTGGCGGCTTCCAATTGGAAGTCGAGGACCAAGGCAACTCAACCTTGCAGGAACTGCAGCAGTCCACTCAGAAACTAGTCCAGGCGGGCAACACTGATCCCAGACTTTCGGGGCTGTTCACCAGCTTCACGGCGAACGATCCGCAATTCGTCGTCAACATTGATCGATCTAGCGCAAAAAGCCTGAACATTCCACTCAGCCAGATCACCGATGCCCTGCAGGTTTTTCTCGGCTCCGTTTACGTCAACAATTTTACGTTCAACAACCGTTCTTATCGCGTTTACGTCCAGGCCGAGCAGCAATTCCGATCCCATCCGGACGACATTAATCAGTTCTACGTACGTTCGAGCTCTGGCCAAATGGTGCCGCTCGATAACTTGGTCAAGATCACCCAGACCGCCAGCCCGCAAGTCATCAGCCATTACAATCTCTTCCGCTCGGCTGAGATTGACGGCTCCGCCGCAGCGGGACGCAGTTCCGGCGATGCCATCGACGAGATGCAGGCGCTGGCTGCAAAAAATCTTCCGCGCGGCATGTCTTACGAATGGTCTGGCCTGTCGCTCGAGGAAATCCAGTCGGGGAGTAAGTCTGCGGCGCTCTTCGGTCTTGGGTTGCTCGTCGTTTACCTAACTCTCGCCGCGCAATACGAAAGCTTTTCTCTTCCTTTCATTGTGCTGATGGCCGTGCCCATGGCCATGCTCGGCGCTTTGCTTTTCCAATCGTTGCGCGGCAATATCAACGACGTCTATTGTCAGATCGGCTTGGTCATGCTGATCGGCCTCGCCAGCAAGAACGCCATCCTCATCGTCGAATTCGCTGAGCAATTACGCGAAAAGGGTATGGACCTCTACGACGCCGCCATCGAAGCTGCACGCATTCGTCTCCGGCCAATTCTCATGACTTCGTTCGCGTTTCTGCTCGGCGTGCTGCCTCTGGTGCTTGCCACTGGCGCCGGCGCGGCGGGACGCACTTCGGTCGGCACCACGGTCTTCGGAGGCATGCTCTTTGCCACTTCTCTCAACCTAATTTTTGTCCCCGTCCTCTACGTCATCGTTAAAGGCTTTCGCCTTCGTCGCCGTGAGGCCAAATCCGAATAGCGACTGCGCCTCTGATATCTTCACGATTTCAAACAGTACGGCAATAGGTCATAGATGCAGGCCGGTAAATGCGAAGCGCTCTATGTGGTACGTGATGTGTCGGCCGTCGCGGATTCGCAAACGGCGTCCCGTTCCGCTGCGGTGCGCGGCCCATGAACCGGACGAAGAGAGAAAAATCGGTACCGGCAAGGATCGCAGCGATACGCGGGCGCGTTCAGTATTCGGAAAACCAGCCGGAATTTACCCTCTTCCACCCATTGTTTGGCGATGCGCCGCAGTTCGAGGTTTCCGCATCGCGGACAACGTGGGTGTCGGAAAAATGCAACAGCCGCGGTGCGCCCATAAAACCGGCTTTTGCACTTCATACATCGCCACGGACGCAGCCCCGCAACCGTCACCAGCCAGTCGCCAATTCCGCGACGGTGCGATCGCAGGCAGCTTTCGTCCCCGCAAGATGGGCAAATCATCCTGTTGTCCGCCTCTTTTCGCGCCGCAGGATACATAAACCCCTTCTCAACTTCAACAGTTCATCCGTACTAATTCCTCGATATTAGAATGCCGTTCCACGAATCAGTTTGTATTCTTGCCAGAAGGGATTCGCCGCCACTCCGTTGTAGAATATTCTCGGAGGGATCGATGCCCGACTACACAGCTGCTCACTCTCGCGCCGGAATCAACGCCAAGCTCCCGCATCTCGACACTTGGCCGAACCATTTCTTCGGCTACGAAATCACCATTCGCTTCCCGGAATATACTTCCGTGTGTCCCAAGACCGGTTTGCCCGACTACGGGACCATCCTCATTCAATACGAACCGCGCAAACTGTGCCTCGAACTCAAAGCCTTGAAAATGTATCTTCTTGCTTATCGCAATCTTGGAATTTTCTACGAAAATGCCGTCAATCGCATGCTGCGCGATATCGTCGCCGCCACGAAACCTGTCTCCTGCCTCGTCCGCGGCGAATTCACCCCCCGCGGCGGCCTCTTCACCAATGTCGAAGCCCGCTGGCCCCATCGACACAATTCTCGCCGCATATCGTAGACTTTCCGTGCGCGGTTAGCGATAATCTCGCGAGCTTGCCCGATGAAGGCATTTGCCAGGAGACGCGATGACCGATTCGTTTGACACCCCGCACACAACCGTTGTCTCTCCTCCCCCGGAGTCCTATCCCTATACGCCTCGCTGGGTAATGCTTGCTCTCGTCGTCGCTTTCGCGCTAATCGGCTACTTGATTTACGCACTCTATCAGCAGCATCAGCAAACCAATGAGGCTTTCGAAGCTGCTACCAAGCGCGCCAGCGTGCTGTCTGCGCAAATTGATAAGACCAACTCTGCCATTGGCGACCTGAAAGCCGAACTCCAGGTCACGTCACAAAAACTCGGCCTCACGGAGGACGAACTGGCCCGCGCACGCGGGATGGCTCAAGCTCTCCGCAAGGCGCAAAACGATCAACAGGCCAATGCCGAAAAGCTCCGCCAGCAAATCGGCCAGGTGCAGCAGCAAACTTCCGCGCAAATCGGGCAGGTTTCCGATGCTCTGAACGGCACCAAGACCGATGTGGATGCCACGCGCAAAGATCTCGATGACACCAAGAACAAGCTCAGTACCACGATGGGCGATTTGAATGTTCAATCTGGCTTAATCGCCCGCAATCATGAAGAAGTAGAGGAACTGAAGCGCCTCGGCGAACGGAACGTTTACGAATTTAGTCTTGTCAAATCCAAACAGCCGCAAAAGATCGGTCCTATCCAGCTCCAGCTCCGCAAGGTTAACACCAAGCACTATACCTATACACTCGACGTCGTGGCCGACGATAAACGCGTTGAGAAAAAAGACAAAACACTCGAAGAACCAGTCCAGTTCTACGTTCGCGGTACGCACACTCCCTACGAAATCGTTGTCTATACCATAGCGAAGGATCACATTACCGGCTACCTGACAACGCCGAAGGAAGCAGCCCCGGCGAACCCGAACAGCCCATCTAATCCTCAATAGCCGGACTGGCATCGACGCGTTTTTTCAGTAGTTGAACCGTGCGAGACTCAGCCAAATTCAGCTTCCGGGAGCGCTCGATGAATCATCCAAACATGCAACGCGCAAGCGGCTTAGTAAGATCGGGACTGGCGTTTTCGAGGGTTATTCCGGTGTTGACCCGCTGCCTCGTTTTGCTTTGTTCCATGGCCCTTTTCGCCGGGCCTTCCATTGCTCAACAAAACTCACTCGTCGATCGCCTCCCTGCAAATACGTGGCTCTATCTTCACTGGCACGGTACATCCTCCTTAACTGGCATGAACGATACGAACTCCGTCCTCCGGCTTTGGCGCGACCCGTCCTTCGCTGCGGCTCGCCAAAGCTTCATCGATCGCATGTCCCAGGACGCAAAACAAAGAAATCCAAAATCAGACGGGCTCACGCAGGAACACGCAAACGACATTCTCTCCTTGCTCGAAAATGAAGCCGTTTTCGGCGTGCTCAACGAGCCTGCACCGGCGCGGAATGGCATCGCGAAATCCGTCAGCTCATTCCTGATCTACGACGCTACCGGCAAGCAGTACCTCATCGACAAATTTAACGCCGAGCGCGCGAAAAACTCCCCCTCCACATTCACACGGACTCCTCTGCGCATCAGCAGTTTCACGGGCTATAGGATTCTCAACGGCAAGAACACTTCTTATGAGATGCAAGCCGGTCCGTACTTCGTTCGCACCGACACACTCGAAGCTATGGAAGCTCTGCTGCCTCGGCTGACCTCGCCTCGTCGCATGGCCTCATCATTCGACGATGCTGCGGCTGTCCCGTCCGGGTGCCACGCCGCTGGCCAGGGATCTCTTCTCAATTTCCTCGCTCTTCCGGCCAAGCTCAATCTTTCTCAAATGCCGCCGAATGCCAATTTCGATTTCGCTGCGTTCATCAAGTCTCTTCATCTCGACCAAGTCCATGCTGTTTGCGGCAACCTCACATTCGAGGCGCAGGGCACGCGCATGCGCGGTGCTGTGCTTGGGGACACTTCACAAGGGAGCGTACTGAATATTGTTGGAGATGGCCGGGAACAGTTCGCTACTCTCGCGCTCGCCCAGTCTGGCTCAGCGTATCAATGCTCGATTCTAGATTTCGTCGCGCTTTACAAGACCCTCATGGCTGGAGTCGCCGCTGCTTTGCCTCCCGACAAGGCGGGCTTTGCCGCGGGAATTGATTCTCTGGCGTCGACGCTTTGGGGTATGCCTCCAGCTCAGGCCCTCGCCCTATTCACTGGCGAATTCGCCAGTATAAACTTTCATGCTGACGCGGACCCCACGCGAGCCATCTACGCCTTCACGATCCAGCGCCCTGATAGGGTTCTTGCGCTCCTGCAGCATGTAATCCCGGGAGCCTCCACCGCGCAAAAACAGGACGGCGACACCACCTACGTCACTGTCACATTTCCGCAAGGCCGTGAAGCTTCGCAAGCGGCCCCTGCCGAGCCTTCCCAAGTTTTCTTCGCCGTTACACCCACCATGCTGATCGCTGCAAAGCGGCAGGACATTCTTCGCGACTCCGTCGCTCGCCTCCTCACGCCGTCAGGCTCCGCCCAGTCCGATTCTCTGTCCAACGACCCCGGTTTCAAGAGAGCTCGAGCAACAATGCATTCGAAATTAACCGCTCTGAGTTACAGCGATCTGGCCCGCTACAACTGGGCCGCGATTATCGACACCATCGAAAAAGGGATGAACGAAAGAGCTGAAACTGAGGCAAGGCGAGACGGGAAACCCGCGCCAGCCCCGGTACATCTCTTTCCCGGATTCGATCCGGCGATAATATCGAGATATTTGCATTCTTCCAGTGGAAGCGCGTGGAAGGATTCCTCCGGCCTTTACTTTGACTCGGTCATTCAATAAGGCGCGGCTGTCTTCTTGGATTTTCGCTTTGGCAGGCTTTGTGTGCGTTTTTCGCGCTGCCTCTTCGCACCCTGTTCCATCTCAACAATCCACCGCGCCTGCACGGCAGGGAATGCTGAAGGTTCGTGTCTCGCTAGTTAAAGTCGACACGAGCATTGTCGACGCACACGGCAAGTTCGTTGAGGGTCTTCAAAAAGAAAACTTTCACATCTTCGACAATGGTACCGAGCAGCCAATCACTTTTTTTGCTTCTACCGACACCCCTGCCCAAATCCTCGTTCTAATCGAAACCAGCCCCGCCGTCTCTCTCATTAGCAGTCAGCATCTCGACGCCGCCTATTCGCTTCTCAATGGCCTTGCCCCTGACGATCGCGTCGCTCTCGCCTCCTATTCGAACACGTCGCAGCTCATTCTCCCTTTGACGGCCGACAAGTCAGCGCTTGCTCGCGCCCTGATCGATCTTCAATACTCACTCGGCAGCGACAATCTTAATTTCTACGATTCCGTTTCTGCTTCGCTCGACTGGCTTTCCACCATGCCGGGCAAGAAAGCTCTCGTCCTGCTGACCACAGGCCTCGATAGTTCTCCCGCCGGCCATTGGCAGTCTCTTGTCGACAAACTGCGCGGCAGCGAAGTTACTATTTTCCCGGTTGCTCTCGGCGGTTCGCTGCGTTCGTTTCAGGGAGCGCCTTCCGGGACTTCCGATTCAAACGCTGCCACACCCCCGGGCCTGAGTTTCAACGCCGCCAATCTGGCGCTTCAATCCCTCGCCGATTCCAGTGGCGGTCAGGCCTTTTTCCCCGCCCAGGACAAGGAATTCGTCGCCATTTACCGCCGCATCGCCGAAGTTCTGCGCCACGAATACACCCTCGGCTTCACTCCTCCAACCTCCGACGGAAAATTCCATTCACTGCGCCTGGAAGTTTTCGACTCAAAGGGCCGTCCCTTCCCAAGCGACGGCGCCAAACCGCGTTATCGCATCTTCGCCCGTCAGACCTATCTCGCTCCCGCTCCCTGAACTTTCACAGGTCAGCAGGCTCCGCAAGACTCCCTTCCCATTGCGG
Source organism: Candidatus Angelobacter sp. (assembly GCA_035606955.1). Classification (GTDB taxonomy): domain Bacteria; phylum Acidobacteriota; class Terriglobia; order Acidiferrales; family UBA7541; genus DAHUXN01. The sequence continues at coordinate 5,047 of DATNDO010000123.1, read as the reverse complement.
CAATATTCCGTCTCCACGGCAAAATGATTTAGTGTTACTCTCCTCCCTCGCATTCTCACGTAAATTACGAAACTCTGAGGGGTCGGGGTCTTCTTCGCGCATGAGAGTCGTAGGCAACAGTAAATTCGCCCTGCTGTCCTTCATTCTCTGTTTCTGCCTCGCGCCGCTCGCAACTGCCGCGCCGCAAACTCAATCACCCGAGCCAGCCGCGCAATTCCAGTTCGCCTTTTCGGGCAATGTCGCGCAAGTCCCCGTCGAAGTTTCGGATCATCTCGTTCTGGTTCCGATCCGCGTGAACGGTGCTCGGCCATCGTGGTTTCTTCTCGATACCACGCGCCCGGCTTCTTCGCTCGATGATGTTCGCGCTGTCGCCCTCGGCCTTTTTCCGCACGGCTCCGCTGGCTCCAAATCTCTGTCCAACGTCGTTCTCGATTTTCCCAGTCTTAAGATTTCCATACCGTCCCTCGCCCTCGATTCCTTCGGCGACCTTTCTTCCCGCATCGGCCGCGCCGTCCAGGGTATTCTGGGAGCCGATGTCCTCAGCCATTTCGTCGTCGTTATCAGTTACGATCGCCAGACTCTGCAGCTTTACGATCCGAAGTCCTTCCAGTACAAAGGCGCTGGCGTAAAATTGAAAATGCAGCCCATCGATGGCGCTCCTGCCCTCGACGTCAAATTCAGCATTCGTCATCGCGGCACTCTTCACGGTCTCTTTTCCATCGCAACCGCCCAGGCCGAGGCCATGCAGTTCGAACCGTTCTTCTCCGCGGGTCACAAGTTTTCCGAACTCGGCCAGAAGATGATCCTGTTCTCGCCGCTCGACTCCCCGGGCGACTTTGACGATCACCTTGGCCGCATCGAATCCGTGCAGTTCGGCAAGGTCATTTTGCAAGATCCTTTCGCCATCTTCCCCGGAAAATCCGAACACGCTTCCGCGCAAATTTCTTCTGGTGTCGCGGGTGCCATCGGCGGAGAGATTCTGGACCGTTTCACCATCGTTCTCGACTATCCCGATCAATCAGTCATCTTCGAGCCAAATCCTCACTTCAACGATCTCTTCGTCGCGGATATGAGCGGCCTCGTTCTCGTCGCCACTCCTCCTGACTTCCGCGCCTTCGGAGTCGCCCGCGTCATCGAGAAATCGCCCGCCGAACTCGCCGGCATTGCCGTCGGCGACATGCTTGAAAAAATTGACGGAAATCCCGCCTCCGATTATTCTCTCAACGACGTTCTCGCCCTCCTCCGCCAGGACGGTACAGAACACACCCTCACCGTCTTGCGCAACGGCAATCACCTGCAATTCACGCTGAAACTGAAACCTCTGATTTAGTCGGGTCTGGAAGACAGTGCAGAAGCTATTCGTATTCGCTGAGGGTTTTCGCCATTTCGCGGAGGCGTTCATCTGCGCGCGCAAAAACGCTGCCCTGCTCAAATTTTCCCTGCGCGTTTCGTTTTCCGGCTTTCACTCCCGTGAGAATCTCGATTCCCTCTTCGACCGTCGTCACCGGGAAAATATGAAACTTGCCCTTCGCAACCGCTTCAATCACGTCGTTGCGCAACATCAAGTCGTCAACGTTCTCAACGGGAATAAGCACTCCTTGCGTTCCAGTCAACCCCTTGACGCGGCATACGTCGTAATAGCCTTCGATCTTCTCGTTCACTCCGCCAATCGGCTGAATGTCACCCTGTTGATTCACCGACCCTGTCACGGCCATATCCTGACGGATCGCCACGCCGGCTAGCGCCGATAACATCGCGTAAATTTCAGTCGAGCTCGCGCTATCGCCATCCACGCCCGAATACGATTGCTCAAAACAGACGCTCGCCGCCAGCGACAGCGGTTTATCCTGCGCAAACGTTCGCCGCAAATAACCCGAGATAATGTGCATGCCTTTGTCGTGCAGCCGTCCACTCAAATTCGACTCGCGCTCAATATTAATGACCCCGGATTTTCCCATCGCCACAGAGGCCGTGATCCGTACAGGCTTGCCAAACGCGTATCCGCCCAGTTCCAGCACGCTCAGCCCATTCACCTGGCCCGTGCGCTCGCCCTCCACATCAATCAGCAGTAATCCTTTTTCGATCATCTCCTGAATTTTCATCTCGATCAGGTTGTGCCGCTCGATTTTCGCTTCCAGCGACTCCTTCACATGCGCTGCCGTCACCAACTCCTTCTTTTCTTCTCGCGCCACATAACTGGATTCCCGCGCTACGTCGGCAATGTCGAAAAATCTCGCTGTCACTTTTCCCCGCCGGCCCGCCTGCCGCACGCCGTGCTCCATCAGCGCCGCCATAGCCTCACGGTCAAAGGGCAGCAAAGCTTCGTCGTCGCAAAGTTTCCTCAACCGCCCGCAATAATGGGCGATCACCTCTTCGCTCCACTTCATTTCCTCGTCGAATTCCACGCGCACTTTGAAAATCTTCTTGAAATCATCTTCGAAGTTGTAAAGCAGCTCGTACATTTCGCGGTCGCCAATCAGAATAATTTTCACGCGGACTTCGATCGGCTCCGGCTTCATCGCCGCCGTGCTGAAGGGAAAAAACACGTCCACTGGCTGAATTTCGAGTTTGCTGTGGTTCAACGTGCGCTTCAGCGTCCGCCACACTCCGGGCTCGGTCAACGTGTCCAGTGCGTACATGATTAGAAAGCCGCCGTCCGCGCGCAGCAATGATCCGCCGCGCAGGTCCATGAAGTCTGAACTCCATCCCCCGCGCGCGTCGTAGCTCCGGTGTATGGTCCCAAACAAATTCGCGTAAGTCGGAATCGTTTCAAAGATCACGGGGCATCCTTCCTGCTCCCCATGCGCCAGAATCACGTTCACGCCATACACACGAAACGGATCTCGATCCGAACGGTCCATCCTCAGATTCCCTCCGCCTTCCGACGGTGGTTGTTCGTCCTCTCCTTCGCGCTCCTTAAATGGATCCAAGTTGTCGAGGATGTGATGCCGCACTTCTTCCAAGTATTCCGCCACGTGCGAATCGGCATATTTTTCCTTGAGCTCCTCGATCACGCCATCCACTAGCACGGACGCCGCTTCCTGTTCGAGGTAGCTCATCTCGCTTGCCAGTTCTCGTGAGAGCGTCAGCGTCTTCCGGTAAACCACCGTAAACTCCTGCCGGAACTGGTCGTATTTCCGCTCCAGATCCTCCGCTGCGGTCGTTTCGATTTTCCCTTCTTGCACCAGCTTCGGAATTTCCTCGATCGGCACCATGGCTCCTTCGAGTACCGGGAAAATTTCCGGTAACGCCACGGCGCCCACTTGCATTCGTCCCAGCGCGAACTGTTCTCGCGCAATCCGTCGAGTGAAATCGTCCATCAATTCCTTCTCGCGTTGCGTGTAACGATCGACGATTCGCGATTTCTGCCGTTGGAAAGGTTCCCCCTCGAACACTTGAGGAATCCTTCGTCGCAGGAATTCGATTCCCGATTCCATTTCCTTGCGGAACGCATTCGCCTGTCCCGGCGGCAGCGTCAACAGCCGCGGCCTGTCCTGATTCTTGAAATTATTTACGTAGCACCGGTCTGGCGAAAGCTGTATCTTCGGCCCGATTCCTTCGATCATTCGCACGATCATTCCGCCGCGACTTGTCCCGGTCAGCCCGCAGACGAATGCGTTGTAGCCCTGCGCCGTCATTTCCACACCCATCCGCAGCGCCCGCAACGCGCGTTCCTGACCAATTTCCCCGCCAATCGACGGCGCTTCATTCGACGTCGAATACGGCACTGTCGCCGGATCGCATCTCCAGCGCAGTTGCTCGGGACTAAGCTCTTTCACCGATAAAATCTTGGGCTTCATTTTCGTTTTCCAACTTCACCGGTACGAATGGCGGCCTACTCTAGCACGCCTCTGCGCAAGGTCCCACCTCAACGCCTCACGCCGTTTCCTCGCCGCGGACCGGGCCAGCATACAAATCCAGCACACTCGCAGCCAGCGCCACCACGATCGGCCCCAATACAATTCCCAGCAAGCCAAACACCGCCATTCCCCCGATCACAGCGATGAAAACCACCAGTCCGCTCAGCCGCGCGCGCCCGCTCATGAACCACGGCCGCAGGACGTTGTCCACCACTCCCGCAACGACCGTCAATAGGATGGCCAAGAAAATCGCACCACCCCAGTGCCCCGTGACAATTAAATCGATCATCGCCGGAATCCAGATCACCAGGTCTCCTACCGCCGGCAGTAACGAGAAAAACGCTATTGCCACGCCCCAGAATACCGGTGCCGTAATTCCAGCAATCGCAAATCCAATTCCTCCCGCCAGACCGTGGATCACTGCCGCCACCAGGCTCGATGTCACGCTCGCAAAAATCAGGTCGCGCGATTTGCCCAGCATTTCTTCGCGTGACGCTCGCTCGAAAGGCAGCACCTGCCGCAGTCGGGCCATCAATTCATCGCTGTCGCGGAAAAGATAGAACATCGCCAGGATCGTGACTACCAAATCAAACGCGAAAATCGCCAAATTTCGCAGCACGACGCCAATCTGAGATGCCAGATATGTCGCCACCGTCTCAATCGCGCGATGCAGCAATTGCGACAGGCTCTCCGCTGTCTGGCCCGGCACGTGCGCTCCTAGCCATGCCCACCAGCGGTCCACCCACGCGAACCCTCCGCGATTGATTTCCTGTTGCACCGACCCCGCCGCTTGCAGTCCCTGATGAATAAACGCAAAGCCCACGCCCATCGCCGGCGCAATCAACAATAGCGTTACCAGTATCGTGCATGCAGCAGCAGCCCAGGTTCTTCCCCAATCCCGCTCAAGCCGCTTGTTCAATGGATGGAAAACAACCACCAACACGGCCGCCCAACACAGTGGCACTAGGAACGGCTCAAACACCAAAAATACAAAATAGGCGATCAGCGCGATGAATCCATAGAACAGCACCGCGCCCAGCCGTTTCTGCGCTATTGTTTTTCCCGCCAACTCTCTCGCGCTCCCGCTCTGCATCACCCACGACGTCTCGCAAACCTGCCAACCAAACAGCATCCATAGTTTCCTTTTCCGTCTTTGTCAACTCTGACCACGAAAATTGTTCGCGAAT
>DATNDO010000193.1:0-15553 GCA_035606955.1 Candidatus Angelobacter sp. | reverse complement strand
TTCTCGAAGATGTTGACTTCGTTGGTGTCGACGTTGATCCATTGATGGACGCTTCTGTGCCCCATGTACCGCACTTCGAGTACGTTGCTGTGTCCGAACTGTCTCTGGATGCCGAAGTTCCACTCTTGAACGTAGGGTTGCTTGATGTTGGGATCAAAGCCGGCTGCGCCCCAGAAGTAGCTCCAAGTGAAGTCGGACTGTGGAATCGATGCCGCATAAGCTGGCGGCGAATACAGGAACAGTGCCGGTGAGAAATTGCCTCCCGTGTCCGTCACTGTGCCGGGCGTAAAGAACCCAGCTCCGCTGCCGCTTCCTGCCTGATAGGAGAAGTTCTGGAAGAATGCCAGGCCGTGATTCGAAGCGTTGTTCCAGAAGTACTGATACGGCTCGGTGAAGCGCTTGATGTCAAACCCAGCGCGAATTACGGTATTTCCACCGGCAAAAAGCTTACCCAGAAAACCCTCTGAATAATTCGGGTTCCAAGCAATGCCAATCATCGGCTGGGGGCTGACATTCCATGGATTGTACTGATGGCTGCTCGCCACGTACTGCGGATTCGCGGTACCCGAGAGTGTTCCGGGCTTGAACAGGTTGTTCGGTCCCGATGGGCCATACATATCGGCAAGTCCAGCACCGTGGTAGGCGCTCGTCATATCGTGGTCATCGCCCGTGAAATCCCAGCGAAAACCGTAATTCAACGTCAGAGTCGGCTTCAGGTGGAATGAATCCTGAGCGTAGAGGCCCCAAGACTTCTGAAGCTCGTCGAGGTTATACGCCGTTCCGGGAGTGGTCGCGTACTTGCCAGTCGATGCCTGGTATGGAAACCCGCTGCCGATAGGTCCCACGCTGGCAACCCTGCCGACTAACGTCGCATACAAATTCTCCGCCTCGCCCTTATCCGTGTCGCACGTATTGTTGGGCGGGGGGCAGATGGTGGCAAAATAATTCTCAAAGTCGCCGAACGCTGGATCCCCATTCACAAGGCCGAGACCGATGTTTTGGATGCCGTCCGGGGGATTCCAGTAATGGTCCTGCTCGCGGAAGAAGGAGAAACCAAAAGTGACCGTGTGCGCGCCGTGTTGCCATGTAGCGTTGTCGCTCGCGTTGATGATGGGATAGTATGTTGAAACCGGCAAATTAAACTCTGTCCCGGAATCGGCTATTGCCCAACTGTGTTGCGGTTGAGTGTCCCACAGAGGCTTGGCACCGTACCCGTAGGCATACCAATTGTAAAGGTAGCCGCCCCGAAACTGGTTCAGCAGGGTCGGCGTGATCGACCAGTCCAAACCTATCGACGTCGTATAGTTGTTGTTTGTATTTGATGCGGCTTGATTGGCAAAGGCCGCGCCCGGGAAGAAAGGAGCAGCGCCATTCGGTTGATTTTGCTTCGTATCCTCAAAGGCGAAATTCAACCGGAATTTCGGCGAGATATTGTAATCCAGCCGGATCGCTGGGAAATAGGTGGTGGTGGGGGAAAGAACCAGCCAGTTGACTTGTTCAATATTCGGATCGCTGGTGGGCGAAATCGTTGCTCCTCCGCTTGTCACTGCCGTGTTTATGGCGGCTTGTTCGGCCAAGTACGTCGCTCCGGGCGCGGCCGGTAAGCCGTTCGGTTGAGCAACCTGCGTAAAAAGGTTCACGGTGTTGGTACTCGGCGACTGAAACGCGTAAATGCCGTTTTGGGCATTCTGGGAAAGAAATGTGTTGCCGGCGATGAAACCACCAGGCTGTTTGGACATCGCAAAGCTGCCAAAAAAGAACAGCTTGTCCTTCAGGACCGGCCCGCCGACGCTGCCGCCAAAATCATTGAGGATAAGTGGAGCTCTGGCTTCGCCCCTTGCGTTGTTGTCCCAACTATTGGCATTCAGCCATGAATTGCGAAAATCTTCATATGCTTCCCCGTGATATGCGTTTGTTCCGCGCCGCGTGACGAAGCTGCTCTGCATTGAAGAGCCGCCGAGAGCCTGACTCATGTCGACCTGGCTCGTCTGCACGGTCATTTCTTGAATGTCTTCCACGCGCGCCTGCAGCCCCGGCGTCGTGTTACCGCCGAACTTCATACGGCTGGTCGAGGAAACCACGCCGTCGATGGTGTTTCCCTGGGCAATCATCGGAAGACCGTTCCATGTGCCAAAGCCGGGCGTGCCGCTGTATCCCGGCGTCAAGAACGCCAACTGGCTGATGTCTCGTCCACCCAGCGGCAGATCCTGGATTTGCTTGATGTCTATCGTCGTGACAATGGCGTTCGATGTAGCCTCTTCCAGCGGCGAGACAGCTCCGCTCACGACTACCTCTTGAGACGCGGCGCCGACTTTCAGTAGCGCTTTGAGGTCGGTAACGCGGCCACCCTGAACAACGACCGAATCGTAAACCTGCGTTTGAAAGCTTCCCTTGGAGACGGTCAGTTTGTAAGTACCGAGGGGCAACGCAACAAACGTGAATGTGCCCTGCGGGCCCGTGGTGGCCTTGTGAACGTCGCCCGTGGCGGTGTCGAGAATCGTCAGTTGTGCGTCTGGCACAACCGCGCCGCTCTCGTCCAGAACCGCAACGTTTACGCTGCCGTAAGCGCCGTTCTGCGCCCACGCTGAGGGCGTACTGAACGCGAAGAGGAACAACAAGCAAACCACCATGCTGCCAAACAAAGCGCGAGAAAAACTCCGCGACATACTGCCTCCTTTGACATGTTCAAGCTTTGTCCGCGCTCCGAGGAGCGCGATTTCAGTTTTCGTTCCCGTGCGAGGTGCTCGTTCGATCCCCAGAAAGCGTTTTCTAAAATAACCAGAATTTAACTTGCTTATGATTGCGTGGCAAACTAACCCGCTGAATCTGCTTTGGAACTTCTTTGGAGATGCAACTGAAGAACTACTCTGAGGAAGGCTCGCATCGGGGAGAGAAACTTGACCAAATCGCCGATTGCATCCGTGGATTGTCGGATGCATTCGCCGAAGTCTGGCCCATGGCCTCATAAGTAAACGTTTACTCACGCTACCACCCCGTCTAACCACAGCCCCGTCTTAATGGCGGTCTTGTATAATGTATTTGTACTACTTGTCAAGCCTAAATTTTCATTGGCACCGATGTCTCTCGGTAAAACTGCTAGAATGGGCGAGATTTGAGAACCTCTGAGGGCCAGAAAAACCGCGTTAAAGGGGCGTTTCGGGACTCTCTTGTGATCTAGGACTGAAGCATGAGTTCGCAACAGTTTTGGCGTGTTACGTGCTTCGCGACGGCCGTGGCCCTTGTAGCCATCGTTTGTTCCGGCGCTGCGGCCGCAAAGACTCCACTCGCATCCAACGCAACTGAAATTCAGGCGCACGGCCGCTCGAGTGCACCCTCGGACGCAGAGAGAGAGCTGCAAACAGGAATCGCGTTGACTCAGCAGGGGCGTTTCTCAGAAGCGATTCCACGTTTTCTGGCCGCGCAGGGCCACGTCTCCGATGAATATGCCGCGAATTTTAATCTTGCATTGTGTTACGTGGGGACAAATCAATTCACTCGCGCCATTCAGGTGCTCAGCACACTGAAATCCGGCGGGCATGACACTGCGGCGGTGAACAACTTGCTGGCTCAAGCGTATATCGGAGCAGAACAAGATAAGAATGCATTCAGCGCCTTTCAGCAGGCCGCGAAGCAAACTCCTGAGGACGAAAAACTTTATATGCTGGTGGCGGAGGAGTGCATGGACCGTCAGGCTTACGACCTCGGACTCGACGTTTTGAACATCGGGCTGCAACATCTTCCGAATTCGTCACGATTACATTACGAACGCGGCTTGTTTTTTTCATTTGAGAATCAACCTGATCCGGCAAAGGCGGACTTCGATTTTTCCGGTAAACTTTCTCCCGGAAGCGATATCTCTTATATGGCCGCAGGGCAGAAGGCGCTACTGGAAGGAAATATGCCAGAGGCGATTCGGATTGCGCGTGAAGGAATGAAGAAAGGCCACGACAATTATATTGTGCTGACTATTTTTGGAAAAGCGGTGATTCAATTCGGTGTTAATCCAGGGGAGCCAGAATTTGCGGAGGCGCGAGCAGCATTGGAGAAATCGGTGGCTGAGCGGCCGAATTATGCTGTATCGCAGGCGGCGCTTGGCGAACTCTATCTGACGGCAGGCCGCGTTGACGATGCAATCACACATTTAGAAGCGGCGCGAAAACTTGCGCCGGATGACGCTTCGGTTTACTCGCATCTGGCAATTGCCTATCGGCGTAAAGGTAATGCAGGAGCGGCAAAAAGTATGTTGGCGACGCTCGCTGCATTGAATCAGCAACAAGCGGCAAAATATAAATCGGACTCGCCTGGTCACAAAGCGGGTTACGTCTCATCGGGACGAGCGTCGCGACAACCTTAAATATCAGCGCGAGACTACTCGGGGGAACTTTCGCTCCACCAACCCCTTCCCTTCCTCGACGGCAATGATTCGGTCAGCTTGGATTTTTGCCAACTTCGTCACGGCGCCGCTTGGCCAAAGAATCTCGACAGCGTCCACGATCGAATGTTTTCCCAAACCAAAATGAAGCCGCGGATCCTGCGCCGATTGGTAGCTCATCCCTCCCTTTCGCTGGTCGAGACAAACAAGATCGCCTGCGGAAACTTTAACCCGCGCGCCCACTCCGTCTCGATTCGAACGCGTGCCGATGAGAAACATTTCCAACCAGTGATTTGCGTTGCCGCCATCATTGCGAAGCAATTGCGGATGCTCGCCATTGTTGTTCACCAAAATATCCAGGTCGCCGTCATTGTCGAAATCACCGATCGCGGCGCCACGGCTGACTCGCGGAAGTTGAAAATCGCGGCCAAGCGTTTCGCTCACGTTCTGGAAAGTCCCGTGCCCCAGATTGCGGAACATGAGTTTCGGCTCGGCATAGCGAACGCTGGCGTTGTAACGCTGAATGTTGTCGAGGACGTGCCCATTGGCCATGAAAATATCCGGCGCGCCGTCATTGTCATAGTCCATAAAGCGCGCGCCGAATCCGCTCATGTGGAAAGTGGCATAGCCAAGACCGCTGCGCAGAGTCGCATCGTCGAAAGTTCCGTCGCCCATGTTTTCATAGAGCCGCGCGAGTTGGCTGTCGAGGTGGGTAACGATCAGATCCATGCGGCCCTTTCCTGTTGCGTCCGCCGCATCGGTCCCCATGCCAGCTTCCGGCAATCCGTCGGCGCTGACGGCAACACCCGCCGAATATCCTACTTCGCGGAATGTCCCGTCGCGATTGTTATGAAACAGAAAATTGGCCATCGAATCGTTGGCGATGAAAATGTCCTGCCAGCCGTCATTGTCATAATCGAAAGTGACGACTCCCAGGCCGTTGCCGGGTTTCAGTCCAACTCCGGACTGTTTGCTGACATCCGTAAACGTCCCGTCGCCATTATTGTGATAGAGCGTGGGCGCTTCGCCATTGTAATCGTCCGGATGGCAGTAACTGCGCATTCCGGGACCGTGGTCGCCGCACCAGAAATTGCGGTCGGGCGACCAGTCGATGTAATTCGCCATCACCAGGTCGAGACGGCCGTCATTGTCATAATCAAACCACGCGGCACTGGATGCCCAACGGCCTAGATTTTCCACTCCGGCGTGAGCAGTGACGTCTGTGAACGTGCCATTGCCATTATTGTGGTACAGAATGCATCGGCCGTAGCCGAGGACGAGCAGATCCGGATATCCGTCGTTGTCGTAATCACCGACGGCGACGCCCATACCGAACAAGCCTTCCGCGCCGACGCCGGCTTTCACTGTGACATCAGTAAAGGTGCCATCACCGTTGTTGCGATACAGCGCGCCCCTCAATGGATGCGCAGGTTTGTAAAGCCGCGTCGCGGCGCCATTCGCCAAATATAAATCCAGCAGTCCATCCTGGTCGTAGTCGATCCAACCGCAACCTGAACCCATGGTTTCGATCAAGTATTTTTCGGAGGATGCCGCGTTATCGTGACGAAAATCGATTCCGGCGGATTGTGCGATGTCGATGAACTTGACGGAGGGCGGCGCCTGCTGTAACGCGACGCGCGGACTGAAAGGTGCGCACGCGGCTGCGGTCCCCATGGCTTTCAGCAAATCGCGTCTCGAGAATTTCGAGAACTGTGCCACTCAACAATTCTCCCTGATTCATGGAGATCAAATTCCGATCCACCATCAGCGATGCTACATTCGCAATTAGCGTGGGGCGTTGAGCCCGGCTGCAACTGCTTCCTGCACGCGCGCCAACAATATCTCACGCTGCTCCAGCGTATACGCAGTGCTATCCACAGGCGGAGCGAAACGAATCAGAATTTCGCCCGGCACCGTTGCGAGCGTTCCCTTAGGCAGGCGCTCGCGGCTTCCGAGTATCGATACAGGAACGACCGGAACGCGTCCCTGAATCGCCATCACAAATGTTCCCTTCTTGAAGGGCTTCAATTGGCCGTCATTGCTGCGCGTGCCTTCGGGGAACACCACGAACGAAATCCCTTCGTTGAGATACTGAACGGCTTGATCGATGCTGGCAACGGCGGATTCACGATCGCTGCGGTCGACTGCGACGATTTTTCCCAGACGCAGCGCCGTCTTGACAATCGGGACGTTGAAGACTTCGCGCTTGGCCAAAAATGAAACTCTTCGCGGAATGCCAATCAGCGTCGCCGGAGGATCAAGATTGCTGACATGATTCGCCGCGAAGATACACACGCCCGCAGGAATATTCTCAAGTCCTTCGGTTCGCACGCGCACTCCGGCGAGCCGCATGGAAACGCCAATGCCCCATTTGCCGGCGCGGAAAAGAAACTCGCTGGTGTGGCTGAGCAAGGAATAGGCGATGACGGGCAGGCCGACAAGCACGATGTAGAGTGCGAGGAATACGACGGCGAGAATCGTGCGCATCATTGCGAAGGTGAACACTGTGAAGGCAACGCACGAGAAGCCGAGGATCGCTCGCGAGAGACGCGATGTCGATGGTCAGCCGCATTTGTCAGTATGGGCATTTGGTTTACGGACTATCCAAACTATCTCACAAATGCTCCGGAGCAACATTGTGCCCGGCCTCAGGGGTTAAAACCCCTGAATTTCTGCATCTTTTTGGCACGGCTGAAGCCGTGCCCTGACGCTGCAAGACGAAGACTTGACACGTTGCGCCGACGGGCGGGGATAAATCCCGCCCCTACAAAAGCAAAAGCACGCAGGCTGAAGCCCGTGCCACACGAGCGCCGATGCGTGGGGATTTAACCCCGCCCCTACAAAAACAAAGGCACGCAGGCTGAAGCCCTGTGCCACACGAGCGCTGGCGGGCGGGGATAAATCCCGGCCTTACAAAAAGACAAGTGCACAGGCTGAAGCCTGTGCCACGCAAGGCACAGCAACGCGTGCTAGTCAGTCGCGCCAGTGAGCATCCCGTCGCGAATGCGTTTTTGTTTCGGGGTCGCGGCGGGCATTTCAGAAATTGCATAACTCTCAATGGTGCGCTTGCCGAGCGTCAATGAAATTTCGCGCTGGCTGCCGTTGCGTTCGATTTGCAATTTTACTTTGTCGCCCGGCGCGTGCGACAAAAGCCATCGCTGCGCGAATCGCGGAAACGGCTGGCCGTCGAGTTTCAGCAGGACGTCGCCTGTTTGTAAACCCACCTTCTGCGCTTCACTGCCGGGAGTGACGTCCGCGACTTGAAGCGGCCCACTGCGAGCGCGAGACACTTCAAATCCAAAATCGGCAATCGCCTGCTGCTGTTTTGTGGCCGTGAGACCGGCAATGTGAAGAAAATCGTCATACGGGACGTCGTCCGTACCAGCGACACATTTCGCAAAGAAATCCTTCAAACTCCGACCCGACACTTTCTCCGCTTCCTCCTCGACGCCAGCGCTGTCGTTGTAGAAACGATTGTGATGTGCGTAATCGTCATCCATGGCGCGAAAAACGTCGTCGAGGGATTTGCGGTTGTCGGTGGCGTCGCGAATTTCAAGATCGAGCAAGACGCCGAGGATTTGGCCTTTGTTGTAATACGAAATGCTTACTTCGGGGCGATCGTAGTAATCGTATTTGTCGAGCCAGGTATCGAGGCTCGATTCTTCGGCGCTTTGCCAGTGACGCGCAGTACGTGCATCGAGCGCAGTGAATTGTTGCGCGAGATCATCGTAGAACTGTTCGTGACTCCACAGACCCGTGCGCACCATGGTGTAAGCGGCGTAGGTGCTGGTGACGCCTTCCGCGAACCACAATGCCCGCGTCCACATCTCCTTGGTGAAGTCTACGGGCTCGAGAGTTTGCGGGCGAATGCGTTTTACGTTCCACAGGTGAAAAACTTCGTGCGCCGCGACGTTTGCGACCATGTCGCCCGAGGGCACGGCGATGGCTGTACAATTGGCGTGCTCCATCCCGCCGCCGCCCGCTTCAGCGTATGGGCCGAAATGAAAAATGAACATGTACTCGTGGAACGGCACATCACGCATCATTCCCGTCTCATAAGAAACTATTTTGCGCAACGTGTCGCCGAGTTTTTGCTGATCCCAGTCCTTGCCGTCAACGACAACGCGAAAACGCGCACCGTTGGCATTGGATTGGAACTCGCGAAATGCGCCGATTTCCGCGGGCGCGTCAACGACAGCGTCGTAGCTTGGAGCGGCGAAAGTTCCCGCGGACTTCCCCGCCGGTAATTCTTCCGCAATGTGCCAGTTTTCGGGCACATCGGAATACTGAACTTCAGTTTCTTCCGCGCGACGCGACGGAACGTAGAAAAGCACTTCGGCTAGATTCAGAAATGCGTGGCGAGAATTAAGTTGAGAACTGAACGGCCCTGGCTCATCCCAATAATCCTCGTACTGAATTGTGACGGCACCCAAATCTGCGTGCGGATTGTCGGTCGGAGCCGAGATACGCCAAGTTTCCTTGTCGAGTTTCACGACGCGCAGTGGAGAGTTTGCATTTGTAGCCGTTCGCTGAGCGCGCACGTCCGTGACACGAAACGCGAAATCACGGATGTCATAGGTAGCATTCCACGCAGGCATTGCAACGATGAGTTCATGTCCAGCGTCGGGCACTTTCATGGTGACGTGAAAACTGTGCTGCTCCGGATGCGCGAGTGAGATCGTATAGTGAATTGCGGCAGCGGCATGCTGCGATAGACAAAATATCGCGAACATAACCAATAGAAGCGATCTTGATATTGGTTTGTGGATATTTCTCACGATTTGCGCGCTGCCGTTCCCTTCCCCAGGATCTCGAGCAAGCGACCGCACAAACCGTCGAAGCTGCCATTCGACATGACGAGCACAAGATCGCCCGGCACAAGTTGCGACGCAAGAAAGTCGGCGATTTCGCTTGCCGATGCAAATGCGCGCGCGGGTTTGCCATGTTTGCGGATGGTCGCCGTCACGTATTCGGGATCGAGACGCTCCTCGTCAGATAAAAGTTGGGCACGATTCACCGCGCCAAGGACCGCGCCATCCGCCGTGGTAAGCGCCGCCGCGAGATCGTCCTGAAAAATGCGGCGGCGCATCGTATTCGAGCGCGGCTCGAAGGCGACCCAGAGTTTGCGTTGGGGCCAGCGCGAACGCGCGGCTTCAATCGTGGCGCGAATCGCAGTGGGATGATGCGCAAAATCCTCAACGACCAGCACGCCGCCGACTTCGCCTTTGATATCCATGCGGCGGCGCACGCCCTGAAATTTCGCGAGCGCGACTTCCATCGCTTCGCATTCGACGCCGCGCACGAACGACATGGCGACACATGCCAGCGCGTTCATCACATTATGACGGCCCGCGAGCGGCATACGAATGCGCGCCACTTCTTCGCCGTGATAGGCCACGCGGAAATGCGTCATGCCCTCGCGCCATTCAATGTCGCCGGCGTACCAGTCCATCTCCGGCGTGAGTCCATATTTTTCGGCGGCGCAGAATGCCTTCGACGTGCAGGCGACCAGGTTCGGCGCTTCGCCCCACACGAGAATTCTGCCACGGCGCGGCACCAGATTCACAAGCCGCCGGAATTGCAATTCGATCGCGGCCAAATCGGAGTAGATGTCCGCGTGATCGAATTCGAGCGAAGTCAAAATCAATTCGTCGGGATGATAATGAAGGAATTTGGGAGCTTTATCGAAATACGCGGAATCGTATTCATCGCCTTCGATGATGAATTCGTCGCCGCAGCCGAGTCCATAACTCTTGTCGCCGAAATTCGGAACCACTCCGCCGACAAGAAAATCCGGGCGGCGGTTTGCGACATGAAAAATCCAGGAGAGCATCGCGGTGGTGGTGGTTTTGCCGTGCGTTCCAGCAATCACGATTGAGGTGTGGCCTGGCAAAAACAATTCTTCGAGTGTCTGCGGCATCGACCAGTACGGAATCTTTTCATCGAGCGCGGCCTCGAGTTCTGGATTGCCGCGAGAGATTGCGTTGCCGACAACAACCAAATCGGGAGTGGGTTTCAGATTCTCGGGGCGAAAACCTTCGTTCCACGGAATTCCGAGTGCGGCAAGCAGCGTGGACGCCGGAGGATACACGCCGGTGTCGGAGCCCGTGACTGTGTAGCCCCGCTCCTTCAACATGCCCGCGACCGGGGCCATGGCCGCGCCGCCGATGCCGAGCAGATGAATGTGGCGGAGAGTTTGTTTCAGGAGCGTCGTGACTTGTCTCCTCGCTTAATTTCGTGATGCTGAGAATTGGCACATGCGGGTTCGAGAATGTCGAGCCTTCCGCTGCCGTGGGCAACCACACGCGCCTTGACTCCGAGCGGAATCGTGAGCATCGCGCGCGGCGTGTGGCCGACGGGCGCTCCCCACACGACGGGAATTTTCAGCGGTTCGATGATTCTTTCAAATACATCGCGCACCGATGTGTTTCCCGGAGGCGCTTCGCATTCTGGAAATTCTCCCAAAACCATTCCGCGCACGCCCTTGAATTTTCCGGCCTGTCGCAAGTGTATCAACGTGCGATCGATTTGATACGGCTTCATTGCGCGATCTTCGAGAAGCAAAATCGTGCCGCTGGTTTGAATTTCCCAAGGCGTGCCGAGCGTGGCTTCGACGAGTGTGAGGCATCCGCCCATGAGAATGCCCTCGGCTTGCCCAAAAAAAAGAGTTTCGCCGCGGAGATCGATTTTCCAGGCGTGGCTCGTTTGCGTAAGCGCCTGCTGAAACGATTCCGAATCGTAGCCGCCGGCAACATCGGCGCCTTTATCAAAACCAGAGGCAACCATGGGGCCGTAGAAAGTCACCCAGCGTTTCTTGCGCCACAAAAAAAGTTGCAACAGCGTGATGTCGCTATATCCGAGCAGCGCCTTCGGAGATTTCAGGGCACGCGTATCCAAACGATCGAGTAAATATCCGGAGCCGTATCCGCCGCGCGCGCAAATCACGGCGCGAGATGCATTTTCCTCGAGCGCACGCGACAATTTCGCGAGCCGCTCTTCCGCGCCGCCTGCAAAGTATCCCTGACGCGCCAGTACGCGCGGATCCCATCGCGCTTCGTAGCCGAGACGCTCCAGCTCATCGCAGCCCTTGCGCAGCGCCGCTTCTTCAACAGGACTGGCGGGCGCAACGACTCGCACGGTATTTCCACGCTCGAGTGGCGGCGGCTTGAGGACAGGGGGCATGTGACGGCATCGAGCATAGAAAACTTCTGAAGGCGAGTCCAGCGAGACAAATGCCGGGCGCATCGGATGAGTTCACTGGTGTTTGACCCTAAAGAAATGAGAATCTCGGCATTGTGCCGCGCGGAGAGAGGCGCGCCGCGCACGGCTGAGCGCTCAGATTGGCTCCGTGAAGGATCCGGTCAGCAAACAAGCCGAAGTGTGGATTCCAGTGTTGCGTCCGAAAATTCGAGAGTCATGGGCTTCGTCGCACAACCTACCTCAGGGGCTGAAGCCCCTTTTCGTCCGAGGGTTGGTCGGCACGGTTAAAACCGTGCCCCGACGCAGCCATTTGTCACCCTTGCCGGCAACAAGACGCTAGGTGTCCCGTTGAAACTCTACCGGGACCATTTCGCAACGCGCAGGCAGCAAGCTCAATCGCCGCATCAGTTCGTGCTCTTGCGGCAAGCTGAGGTCCGCATCGAACTCCATTGTCGATTCTTCGCCTGCGCGGCGCAATTCAGAATGCTGAATCGGGATTTTCATGTCCTGGAAGATTTCGCGCGCCCGCTTCATCACGGCATCGCCATTGGTCGCCGTCAATCGAAACGTGGTAAGACGAGTTTTAATTCCCAGACGCGCTTCGGCCCATCCGAGCGTGGTCAGCGAAAGCAGGATTAGTCCCGTGGCGAAGATCGAAGTGACATACATTCCGGTGCCCACGCCCATTCCAACGGCTGCCGTGGCCCAGACGGTGGCGGCTGTGGTGAGCCCCACCACGTTGCCGCGCTCGCGCAGAATCACACCCGCGCCGAGGAATCCGATTCCAGCGATGATTTGCGCCGCGATTCGCGTGTGATCGTCTTCGGGATGGACTGCGGCGACGTAGGAAATAATCATGAAGAAGCACGAGCCCATGCAGATCAGCATGCTGGTGCGCAGCCCGGCCGCCTTGCGGCGCAGCTCGCGCTCAAAGCCCACAACGCCGCCCAGCGCCGCCGCCAGCAAAAGCTTTCCTGCAATGGTATAGGTTAAGTCAATTGCCATCACGCCACCGACAGTGCGCCGATTCTACTCTGCTCCGCACTATTGAAAAGGAAATTCGCTTTCGCACGCTACAGCTTTATGTGCATCATGCGCACGAGCTCGCGAGCGCGCGTTTCGACTTCGCGGCGCTTGACCGTTCGGAGGCGCTCGACGCCCAGCTTCTCCACCGCGAAACTTCCGAGCACCGAGCCGTACACCATCGCGCGACGCAGCGAAGCGTGATTGGCCTGCGAGTGGCTCGCAAGATAGCCCATGAAGCCTCCCGCGAAACTGTCGCCGGCGCCCGTCGGATCGTGGACTTCTTCGAGCGGATAGGCCGGAACGGCGAGAATCGAATCACGATGGAATATCATCGAGCCGTATTCTCCGCGCTTGATGACCAGCGCTTTTGGCCCCATGCGCAACACGCGCCGCGCCGCGCGCAGCAAGTTGGTTTCTCCCGCGAGCTGGCACGCCTCTTCGTCATTGATGAGCAGCGCGTCGATTAGCTTCAAGGTTTTTTCGAGTTCCGCGCGCGTGCCGGAGATCCAGTAATTCATTGTGTCGAGCGCGACAAGTTTCGGGCGGCGGCGCATTTGCTTCAGCACATTTCGCTGGAGTTGTGGGTCGATATTGCCCAGGAAGACGAATGAGGAATCGCGGTACGCCTCGGGCAACTTTGGCGCGAACGTGGCAAAAACATTTAAATCCGTCCGCAGAGTTTCGCGCGTGCGCAAATCGCTGCTGTAGCGGCCAGCCCAGAAAAAACTTTTTCCGTCCGCGCGTTCCAAACCTGCAAGATCAATTTTTCTTCCATGGAATACAGCTTCATCTTTCGCGGCGAAATCGTCTCCGACCACTCCGACGAGGCGGACCGGCGAGAGCAAACCCGCGGCGAGCGCGAAATACGTGGCTGCGCCGCCGATGGTTCGCTCGGTTTGTCCAAACGGCGTCTCGATGGCATCGAACGCAACAGAACCCACAACAAGCAACGACATTAGGAATTCCTCTCGTGTTCAGGAAATGTATTTACCGATAATCGGCGCGAGCCGCCGCTTCGTCGCCGCGGGAATCAGCTTGCGGTCCGTCAAAATCGCATGCGCGAGAGCCGAGCCGCATTTGCAAACGCGCTCGTCCGGCAGATTGCGGACGGTTTCACGGATAACCCGCTGAACGTTCGCGGCGTTTTTGTTGAGATTCGCAATGATGTCGGGCACGGAGACGGAATCATGTTCAGGATGCCAGCAATCGTAATCGGTGATCATCGCTACAGTGGCGTAACAGATCTCCGCTTCGCGCGCGAGCTTGGCTTCGGTTAAGTTTGTCATGCCAATCACGTCGAAATGCGACTGGCGATAGAAATCCGATTCGGCGAGGGTGGAAAATTGCGGGCCCTCCATGCAAACGTACGTCCCTTTCGCGTGCGCCTTCACGGCGGCGCGACCGCACGATTCGGCCAGCAACTTCGCCAGTTGCCCGCACGTTGGCTTATCGAAACCGACGTGCGCCACAATTCCATCGCCGAAAAAAGTGGCGATGCGGCCGCGCGTGCGGTCGAAAAACTGATCGGGAATCAGGAATTCGAGCGGATGCAAATCCTCGCGCAAGGAGCCGACGGCGCTTACGGAGAGAATGCGTTCGACGCCGAGCGTTTTCATGGCGTAAATGTTGGCGCGATAATTGATTTCGCCGGGGAGAATCCGGTGGCCGCGGCCATGGCGCGCGAGAAACGCGACTCGCTGGCCTTCGAGCGAGCCAATTACAAAGGCATCGGAAGGGGCGCCGAAGGGCGTTTTCACACGCACTTCGCGGGCGCCGCTCAACCCTGCCATCGAGTAAAGACCGCTGCCGCCGATGATTCCGATGCGCACTGGTTCGTTCGCCGCGCGCTTCGCTACTTTTTGGTTTTTCGCCATTCTCCTCACCGTCTACTTTTTCAGGAAACTGATGCGGGGCTCAATCGATTTGAACCGGTTCCACTTCGTAATTGCCGTCGCGCTCACGCAAATACGCTGCGCGAACCACGGGATCATGCGCAAAGAGCGTGAGCCAACCGTTCTTTGCAATTTGCGGCAGCCATTTCTTTCTGTTCTCGAGCGTGGTGAGGGGAAACAAGTCGAATCCCATTATCCATGCGAGTGGCAGATGCGCAGTGGTCGGGACGAGATCGGCGAGAAAAATGGCTGTCTTCCCGCCGCCTTCGAGTTTCACGCACTGCATTGCGTGCGTATGCCCCGGAACAACAAAAACGCTAACGCCCGGCACGATTTCGGTATCGTGTTCGAGAAGCCACCACTGGCCCGCCTCTTCGACGGGCAGATAATTTTCCAGAATGAAACTGGCGCGATCGCGCTCCGTCGGATTCTTTGCGTGGTCGAAGTCTTTTTTCTGCACGACATAGCGAGCATTGGGAAATGTGGGACGCACTTTGCCGTTTACGATGCGCGTATTCCAACCGCAGTGGTCGAAATGCAAATGCGTGTTGATGACGATGTCGACGTTTTCGGGCTTCACTCCGTGCGCCGCAAGCTGGTCGGGGAATCGTGGCGAGCCTTCGAAGGCGTAAATGTCGCGCCTTTTCGCGTCCCATTTATCACCCGCGCCGGTTTCGACGAGAATCGTCTTGCCGGCGGCGCGAATCAAGAGGCAATTCGTCGCCAGTAAAACGCGGTTGCGGTCGTCCGCGCGCGACTTCTTCTCCCACATCGGCTTGGGCACCACGCCGAACATTGCGCCGCCATCCAGGCGCAGTGTCCCGTCATTCAGCAGCAGAAATTCCAGATCTCCAAATCTCAACGCCCACCTCCCAGTCCGGCTCTATCGAGCATTTCGTTTACCGCTGAATATGGATCGCGTTTGCGTTCCGCGACTTCCGCCGCCAATGATTCGAGCGTGCCATCCGTCGCGAGTTTGTCCACCACGCGACGGACGAGGCGCTCGCGCAGCAAGTTCAGCAAACGCTCCCGCCACAAAGCAATCTCTTTCGCGCGACGTTCG
>DATNDO010000057.1:0-6231 GCA_035606955.1 Candidatus Angelobacter sp. | reverse complement strand
TTCTTGGTTTTCTTTTCTTTCTTTTTCAGTTCGGAGCCGATGAGTTCGAGGATGGCCAGTTCGGCGCCGTCGCCGATGCGCCAGCCGACGCGGACAATGCGGGTGTAGCCGCCGGGACGGTCGGAAAAGCGCGGCGCAATCACCGCAAAGAGCTTCTTCGTTGCGTCCGTGGTTTGGAGAAATGCCGCAGCCTGGCGGCGTGCGTGGAGCGTGTCGCGCTTGCCGAGCGTGATCATTTTTTCGACGAGCGGACGCGCCGCGCGCGCGCGGGCGATGGTCGTGGTGATGCGTTCGCGCTCGATGACATTGGTCACCAAGTTGCGCAACACCGCACGGCGGTGCGCTGGCTGCTTACCGAGTTTGCTTCCTGATACGAGGTGTCGCATTTTCGTCGATTCCTTAACAAATTACAGGCGATTTAATTCTTGTGCCTCACAGGTTCAACGCAAAACGATTCTTGCGCCACGACCTCATGTCAGCCAGCCAAAGACGCCGGCCCTTCCTACGTCAGGGTAAACAGGACATGAGCTACAAAACCAAGGCGGCCTCAGGGGCTGAAGCCCACTAAAAGCGAGCCACGTGACGGCGGGGATGAATCCCCGCCCCGCCAAGTCCCCACAAGCTCATGTCAGTCAGCCAAAAACGCTGGCGGGACATGAGCTACAAAAGCAGAGCCCGTTAAGGCTGGAAAAGAGCAAGAACGGGCGGGGTAAACCCCGCCCCTACGAAGCCCGGTACTCTGTAAACGCGTTGTCGAGAAAAAATCACTTACGTTCACACAAAACATTAGAACGTTGTGGTTTCTTCCGGCGCCGGCGGAGCTGTTTGGCTCGGCAGCGGCGGCCAGATGATGCGGCCGTGCTCGTCGAACTTCATTCCGAGCGAAAGGCCCATCTTGACGAGAATGTCTTTGATCTCGTTGAGGGACTTACGGCCGAAATTCTTGGTCTTGAGCATCTCGCCTTCGGTCTTTTGCACGAGTTCGCGAAGGCTCTGAATGTTCGCGTTCTTCAGGCAATTGTAAGAGCGAACGGAAAGCTCGAGTTCCTCGACGGAGCGATCGAGATGCTCGAGGCGCGGATCGCTGAAGTTCTCGATCACTTCCTCGGGCAGTTCGGGCTGCTCCTCGAAATTGATGAAGATGCTCATGTGGTCCTTGATCAGCTTGGACGCAAGACCGATGGAATCCTGCGGCGTGATGGCGCCGTTGGTCCAGATTTCGAGAGACAGCTTCTCGTAATCGGTCATTTGGCCAAGGCGCGCCGCTTCGACCGAGTAATTGACTTTGCGCACGGGCGAATGGACCGAGTCGATGGGAATGTAGCCAATCGGCAGGTCCTCGTCGAAATTGCGATCGGCGGCGACATAGCCGCGGCCGTTCTTAACGCGGATTTCCATCTCGAACTTTCCGCCTTCGCTGACCGTGGCGAGATAGACGTTTTTGTCGAGGACCGCGAGGTCGGCGTCTTCCTCGATTTTCGCGGAGGTCACCGGGCCAGGCGTATCGACAACGAACGTAATCGTCTTCGGTTGATCGGAATTCAATTTCAGCGGCACCTGCTTGAGGTTGAGAATGATGTCGGTGGCATCTTCGACTACGCCAGGAATCGGCGAGAATTCATGCAGCACGCCTTCAATCTTGACGGCTGTAATCGCCGCACCTTCAATCGAACTTAACAGCGCGCGACGCAGCGAGTTGCCCACCGTGGTTCCCCAGCCGCGCTCAAATGGCTGCGCGGAGAATTTCCCGTACTTGTCGGTGAGTGACTCGAGTTCTGCCGCCAGCCGCTTCGGTTTCTGAAAGCCCTTCCACATTGTCCTTTTCCTCCTGCCCGCGATTTGCGGGCCCCCCTACAAAAAATGAATCGTATTTCGTACCTCAAACCGTTGACTACGACGGACCTCAGCGGCTAAAGCCGCGCTCATTCGTTGCCATTACGGCACGGCTGCCCTTCGTGCCTCAGGGTAAAAAGCCGTGCCCTGACGCCTCGTGATTACTTCGAATAGAGTTCGACGATGAGCTGCTCGTTCAACGCCGGCGTTTGGACGTCTTCGCGGCGCGGCATGGCGTTCACGCGCGCCTTGAAATTTTCGCGATCGATTTGCAGCCACGGAGCAGCGTTTTGATTCTGCGCCAGATTGCGCGCTTCGAGCACCATGGCGTTCTGGTGCATCTTTTCCTTCATGGCCACTTCGTCACCGATCTTCACCATATAGTTCGGGATGTTTACCTTGCGGCCACTGACGCGCACGTGACCGTGCGTGACCAACTGGCGCGCCTGCGAACGCGAGCTAGCAAGGCCTGCGCGATACACAACGTTGTCCAAGCGGCGCTCGAGCATGATCATCAGGTTCGAGCCGGTGGGCCCCTGCGCGCGCGCGGCCTTCGCATAATAGTGACGGAATTGCTTTTCGAGCAAACCGTATGTGCGCTTCATCCTTTGCTTTTCGCGCAACTGCACGCCATAGCCGACCATTTTTGGCCGGCGCGCCTGCCCATGTTGTCCGGGCGGGAAATTGCGTTTCTCGATGGCGCATTTTTCCGTAAAACACCGGAGGCCCTTGAGGAAGAGTTTCATCCCTTCCCTGCGGCACAGCCGGCAAACTGCTTCACGATGTCTTGCCAATTGCCCTTCTCCTTTTACCGATACCTGTCATTGCTGCATGCTGCTAATACCAAAAAAATATCAGACGCGACGGCGCTTGGGCGGCCGGCAACCGTTGTGCGGCACGGGCGTGACGTCTTTAATCAGCCGAATGTGCAATCCGGCTGAAGCCAATGCGCGCACGGCCGACTCGCGCCCCGCACCGGGCCCCTTGACGCGCACTTCAATGGACTTCAAGCCAAACTGATCGCGCGCCGTTCCCGCAGCGTTCATCGCGGCCTGCTGCGCCGCGTAGGGCGTGCCTTTGCGCGAGCCTTTGAAACCGACCGAACCCGCCGAGGCCCAGCTCAATACGCGGCCATCGGGATCGCTGAGCGTGATGATGGTGTTGTTGAACGTCGCCTGGACGTACGCGATGCCCTGCGGCACGACGCGCTTCTCACGCTTCTTGCGAAATTCCTTCTTGCGCTTGGTCGGCTTGCCGGTTGTTGCCGGCGCTGCCGCGCCATCCTGCTGCTGCGGTTCCTTGGCCACGAGTCTTCTTCTCCTTCGTTCCTAAACCAGAGTTACTTGCGGGCCGCGACTTTCTTCTTCGCCGCGACGGCGCCCTTGCGCGGACCCTTACGCGTGCGAGCGTTCGTGTGCGTGCGCTGGCCGCGCACCGGCAGGTTGCGGCGGTGGCGCAAGCCGCGATAGCACTGAATTTCGATCAGCCGCCGGATGTTCATCTGCATTTCCTTGCGGAGATCGCCCTCGACGCGGCCTTCGGATTCGATGGCCTGGCGGACATGATTGATTTCGTCCTCGCTCAGGTCCTTGATTTTCTTGAAGTGGTCCACTTTGGCCTTGGCGCACAGTTCCTGCGCGCGCGCCTGACCTATGCCATAAATGGCCGTGAGACCAACCCAGAGACGTTTATTGGGCGCCAGTTCAACGCCCGCGATACGTGCCATCTTGATGCCTCCCTAAGCAACTCAAACGCTTTCGACCTCAGCGGCTAAAGCCGCACTGCCTTGGGCCGTTACGGCACGGCTAAAGCCGTGCCCTGACGCAGCGGCTCTAGCCCTGACGCTGGCGGTGCTTCGGATTGCTGCAAACCACGCGCACCACGCCGCGGCGGTGGACCACTTTACACTTCATGCAAATTTTCTTTACTGATGCCCTAACTTTCATTCTGTCTCCCTGCTGCTGTTGCGAAGACTTAGATGCGACCTAGCCCGCGCAACACTTCTGAAAGACCTGCTTCAGCGGCTGAAGCCGCCCTCGCTTTAAGCCGACTAGGGCACGGCTAAAGCCGTGCCCTAACGAAACCGGTCGTGCCCTGACAAAAATCTGCAAAACTTGCCGCTACTTGTAGCGGTAGACGATGCGGCCGCGCGTCAAATCATAAGGTGAAAGCTCGACCGCGACTTTGTCTCCCGGGAGAATGCGAATGAAGTTCTTCCGCATTTTTCCGGAAATGTGCGCCAGGACCTGGTGCTTATTGTTTTCCAGCGAAACGCGAAACATCGCGTTCGGCAGCGGCTCGATCACCGTGGCCATCACTTCGATGGCGTCTTCCTTCGGATTGCCCGAGTCGCCCTTCTTCTTATCGTCGTGCGGCTTCTTTGCCATGCGCTCCTGTCATACCGAACTGCTAAATCGAATTTCCGTTCACCAAACCCATTACCACACCGGACCGGAAGTCTCGCGCGGCCGCGTCAAAATCCACGGACCGTTTTCCGTGACGGCCACTGTGTGCTCGAAGTGCGCCGAATCGCTGCCGTCGGCCGTCACCGCCGTCCACTTATCTTCGAGGACTTTGACCGCCGGGCCGCCCGTGTTCACCATCGGTTCGATGGCAAGCACCATGCCCGTTTGCAACTTGGGACCGCGACCTGCCTCGCCGTAATTCGGCACTTGCAAGTCCTCGTGCATTTTCGTGCCGATGCCGTGGCCGACGAATTCACGCACCACCGAAAGACCGTTCTTTTCGGCCCACTGCTGCACGGCAGCCGAAATATCCGTCAAGCGGTTTCCCGGCCGAACCTGATCGATGCCGCGTTCGAGAGCTTCGCGCGTAACACGCAGGAGCTTCTCACGCGCCGGATCGATTTTCCCGACCGGGACGGTGAGCGCGGCGTCGCCGTAATACCCTTCAAGCTCGACGCCGAAATCCATCGACAAGATGTCGCCCTCTTTCACCACGCGCTTCCCCGAAGGAATTCCGTGCACCACTTCCTGATTGATGGAAGTGCAAAGCGACTTCGGGTAGCCGTGATAGCCCTTGAACGCCGGACGCGCATGATGCTTGCGCGCATATTCCTCGGCAAATCCGTCCAACTCAAGCGTGGTGACGCCGGGCCGGACCATCTTGCGCAATTCCGTGAGCGCGCCCCAGACGATGATGCCCGCACGATGCATGGTGTCGAGCTCCGCAGCCGAGCGGCAGATAATCACGCGCGCCCCTCGGATTTTCCCAGAACGCCAAACACCGAATCAGTCACGGCAGTCTTGCCCGCCGCGGCATTGATTTCGTCCAGCATTCCCTGCGAGCGGTAATACTCGACCAGCGGCTTTGTTTGCCGGTTGTACGCCGCCAGGCGCTCGCGAACCACTTCCGCTCTATCGTCGTCGCGCTGAACCAATTCGCCGCCGTCAAAATCGCAGCGCCTCTCAACCTTCGGCGGATGGTCGTAAATGTTGTAAATCTCCGAGCAAATCTTGCACATCCGACGGCCCGCCAGCCGGCGCATCAAGACGTCGTCTGCGACGCGAAAAAAAATCACCACCGGCGGCCCGAAATCCTGGCGCTCGAGGATCCGGTTCAACGCCTCCGCTTGCGCGAGCGTCCTCGGAAATCCATCGAAGACGAAGCCATTCGCTGCATCGGGGCGCGCAATGCGATCCTCGACCATGCGCAAAACCAAATCATCCGGCACCAGATCGCCGCGCTCCATCACCGGCTTTGCGAGACGTCCAAGGTCCGTGCCCTTGCTGACGTTTTCGCGCAACATATCGCCGGTCGAAAGATGCGGCACGCGGAGCTTTTCAGCAACCAGCTTCGCCTGCGTGCCCTTGCCGGCGCCGGGCGGCCCAAGAAAAATCACGGCGCGCGCCAGCACCTTTTTGGCGTCGAGAGGCGCCACGTTTAGACACCCCGGCCCCGCGAACGGCCGCGGCGCGTGAATCCTTCGTAATTCCGCATCACGAGCTGCGCCTCGAGCTGTTGCACGGTATCCATGGCCACGCCCACAACGATCAGCAGCGACGTGCCGCCGAAATAGAAATTGACGTTCAAGCCCTCAAGAACGAAGCGCCAGAAGTGCTCGTCAATCCAGCCGCCTACAAGAGGCAAATGCTGGAGGTGGATACCGGAGATCATCCATTCCGGCAGGACGCAAACAAGGGCCAGGTAGAGTCCGCCGACGAATGTGAGGCGCGTCAGCACGCGATTGATATGCTCAGAAGTATTGCGGCCGGGGCGAATGCCGGGAATGAAGCCGCCATACTTGCGCATGTTGTCTGCAAGATCCGTGGGATTGAAAATGATGCCCACGTAAAAAAATGCGAAGAAGATGATGAGTAAAACGTAAGTAAGAGTGTAAAGCGGCTCGCCCCAAGCAAACGTGCGCGCGAAATTCTG
>DATNDO010000143.1:0-3860 GCA_035606955.1 Candidatus Angelobacter sp. | reverse complement strand
TGAGCGGCAGACCATACTCGTTGTTCAGATTGCCCTCGGATTTCAAAACACGGAACCGCGCGGCGAGTAATGCCGCAAGAATTTCCTTGGTTGTTGTTTTGCCCGCAGAGCCAGTGACGGCAGCGACTCGACGGCCCGGCTTCGCGTTGCGCCACGCGTCGCAATAGCTTCGGGCCAATTCCTGCAAGGCGCGCAGCGTGTCGTTGACGGCCAGGAGCCGTCCCTGAATTTCGCTGGGATATTCGGAAACGCGGCTGCGGTCGACAACAGCGGCCGCTGCTCCTTGAGCGAGCGCCGCAGCCACGAAAATGTGTCCATCGTGACGCGGTCCGCGGATCGCAACGAATAGCTCTCCAGGCTTGACGGTGCGGGAATCAATCGACACGCCGGCCAGCCGGGCCACAGAAGTCGTCCGGGACGGCGCTGCGACACCCAGAGCGCCGGCCACATCTGCCACGGTCCACCGCATTGTCTCTCCAAGGGGCTGGGCGCCACGCTTCCGTGCCGCGATCAATTACCTGCCATTTCTGACTCGCTACTTGCAACTGCAAATCTGCTGCCAATTCGTTTTTTGACGTGTCCCGCCGACTAGTTCTTCTCGCTTCCGTAGCCGCGGTCTCGGAGCTTTTGCCGCGCGACTTGGCGGTCATCAAAGTCGATCGTTCCTTCTTTCAAAACTTGATACGTCTCGTGGCCTTTGCCCGCGAGCAGCACGATGTCTCCCGGCCGCGCTTCGTCGAGCGCGATTTCAATGGCTTTGCCGCGGTCCGCTTCGACGTGATATTTCTTGCCGGCTTTTTGCAAGCCCACGAGCACGTCGTTGATAATTCGCAGAGGATCTTCGCTGCGCGGGTTGTCACTCGTGAGCACGACCACGTCGCTCAAATTTCCGGCTGCCTCGCCCATCAGTGGGCGCTTCGTGCGGTCGCGGTCGCCGCCCGCGCCGAACACGGTGATGATGCGGTTTTCGGGGCACAATTCGCGCGCGGTTGAGATTAAATTGCGGAGCGCGTCGTCCGTGTGCGCGTAGTCGACAATCACCAGGAACGGCTGCCCCTCCGCGATGCGCTCGAATCGGCCGGGGACGCTTTCGAGTTCGCGGATTCCTCGTTCAATCGCCGCGTTGGGAATTTCGAGCGCAATGCCCGCGCCAACCGCCGCCAGAATGTTGTAGACGTTTATTTTGCCGACGAGCTTCGATTGCACTTCGATTTTCCCGGCGGGCGTTTGCGCCGTGAATTCGAGTCCCGGAAACGCGAGCGGATATTTCTTCGCGGTGATTTGCGCGCCGTTTTTCAAGCCGTAGGTCAACGTCAGCGCGGCCACACCTTCGAGCTGGTGGCCATACGGGTCATCCGTATTCACGATGGCTACATCCGCAGGGCCCGCGCCCGTGCCTTCGAAGAGGCGGCGCTTGGCGGCGAAATATTCCTCGAAAGTTTTGTGGTAATCGAGATGGTCGCGCGTGAGATTCGTGAACACGGCCGCGGCAAAATGGCATCCCCACAAACGGTCCATGGCCAGCGCGTGCGAACTTGTTTCCATCACGACGGCGGAGCCGCCTTCGTCGCGTATCTCCGCGAACATTTGCTGAAGATCGAGCGATTCGGGCGTGGTGTTAATCGCGTCGCGGCTGGCACGCGGCGTGCGATATCCGATCGTACCAATCAGGCCGGTTTTCTTCCCCGCGGCGTGCAGGATCGAATCGACCAAGTATGTCGTCGTCGTTTTGCCGTTTGTTCCTGTGACGCCGACGAGTTGCAGCGCATTCGCTGGCCGGCCGTAAAATCTCGCGCTGACAGTCGCAAGCACGCGGCGCTGCGCTCCCGGAAGAATTTCGACCCATGTGATATTTTCCGCGATCCCACTGGGACGTTTCTGTTCGCTGGCAATGGCAATCGCGCCGCGTTTCAGAGCATCCGGCACGTAACGATTGCCGTCCTCTTTTTCGCCCTGGAGCGCGAAAAACAGAGCGCCGGGCGCGACTTTGCGGCTGTCGTAAGCGACAGCACGAATGTCTGCATCAGCCGCCCCGTTCACCGCGCCGATTTCAGCGCCCGAAAATAATTCCTTGAGATTCATTTCCGCTTCGACCAGAACCTGTCCACCACGCCGTGACTTCATTCCATTCCTTTGGATGCGCTTACACCCTTGTGTTAGTTGCTGCCGCCAGCGGCGCCCGTTGCAGCGTCACTGCTGCGCCCAAAATGCACCATGACTTTCGTGCCCGGCAGAACTTTTGTTCCCGCGTCCGGACTTTGATCGAGAGCAATTCCATCGCCAACCAGAATTGGCAGCAAACCAAGGTGTGAGCACGCTTCCGTGACTCCGCGAACGCTCTGCCCAATCAGTTTTGGCACAGTCACTGTCTGACCTTCCGCGATGGCGACTGTCGATGATTCCGGAACAGTGGCGATGTCGGCGGCAGGCAGCGACATCGACTGGGCAGCTCGTTTCGCTTTCTTGGCGAAACTTGCTCGCCTAGGCGAGTCGGCGTCGAATTGCGTGTCGAAGGAGGGCTGCCGCGTTCGCTGCCGCAACGACGCTTGCTCCAGATTGGGCAGCTCCGGCATGTCGTGAGGCACGTTCATATACGAGAGCACTTGCTCAGCGACTTCTTTGAAGACAGGGCCTGCAGTCGGACCGCCTTCGTGGCCGCCAACCGGGGAATCGAGATTCACAAGAATCGTGACCACGGGATTATTCACGGGCGCATAGCCGATAAACGACGCGTTGTAATTTGTCTTCGAATAGCGGCCGGTTGCCGGATCGATTTTCTGCGCGGTGCCCGTCTTTCCTGCCGCAGTGTAGCCAAAGGGCTGCGCGGGAACCCCCGTTCCAACTAGCACCACTTGTTCCATTATTTCGCGGACTGTGGCGGCTGTTTGCTCGTCAATCACGCGGCGCGGCTTGGGATCTCCTTGCATGACAATCTGATTGCCGTGGAGGACTTCGCGAATGATTTGCGGGCGACGCAACGTGCCGCCATTGGCAATCGCGGACTCCGCGGAAATCATCTGCACGGGCGTGACGCTGACTTCCTGTCCGATGGCAATGGAGCCGATGGAGCTTGCGGTCCATTCATCGAGCGGGCGCAGAAGGCCGCGGTTTTCGCCGGGCAATTTAATTCCCGTCAACTGGCCAAAACCAAAGGAACGAATGTAGTCGTAGTATTTCGGCGCTCCGAGGCGCAGCGCGAGTTTGATTGAGCCGACGTCGCTCGAATGTACCAGGATTTGTTCGACCGAGAGCAAGCCGAACGGATGCCAGTCGTGAATCAGCCGCCCTGCGACAACAATCGAGCCCATCTGGCAATCGACCACGTCGCTCGGCTGCGCGACGCCTTCCTGAATCGCGGAAGAAAATAAAATCGTTTTGAAAATCGAGCCGGGCTCGTACGCATCGGACACGGCGCGGTCCACGCGGATTTCGGCGGGGTAAGAACCTGCATCGTTCGAATCAAACCCCGGCCAATTCGCGACGGCAAGGAGCTGCCCCGTATTTGGATCCTGCACCACGACCGAGCCGCCCTTCGCGTGGGTTCTGGCGATTCCAGCGGCCAGCGCTTTCTCGGCGATGTATTGAATCGTTTCGTCGATCGTCAAAACGACGTTGTCGCCTTTGTCGACCGAGGCTTCGCTGTGGTCGAACCATCTGCGCCGCGCATCCGCGAACACAAGCATGCGGCTGGGCCGCCCGCGAATCAGTTTGTCGAGGGAATATTCGATGCCGGCGAGTCCGTGCTCGTCCATGTCCACATAGCCAAGAACGCCGGAGGCAAGCGTGCGCTCGGGATAGAAGCGCTTGTTTTCCTTCTGAAAATAAATTCCGCGCAAATTGAGGGCTTGAATGCGCGCGGC
>DATNDO010000132.1:0-19652 GCA_035606955.1 Candidatus Angelobacter sp. | reverse complement strand
CGATAAGTGCGGGCGCGGAAGTCTTGCGAATCATTTTCGGTTCCTCGACTTTCCTGATGCGTGTAAGTGGCGGCCATTCTGTCAAATCGCGGGGCGAGGCGCAAGCGCTGACGCGGCGGCACAAAAGTGCATCTAATTTTGGGTAGGCCGCCGGTCAGAAACTTTCCGGCAATTTTAAAGTTGAGGGGCAAGAATTCGGCAGTAAAATATCTTGTGGGCTGAAAAACGGCCTGAAGCTGGTGTTGTATGACGCCACCGCAAATAAAAACCGGAACGAATCAACATTTATCCTGCAAGCTGGAAGCGCAGCGACATCAAAATTTTCGGCTTGTTGTTGAGCCGCAATTTATCGAAACACTTTTGCATTTTTGAAGCGTCTAATCAATTGGGGCATTGCGCCCGTAAGGAAGTGAAAAAAGGAGATGAAGTCACATGAGTAATGAAGTGTATCAAGTACGGCGATGGGTGGGAGCGAGCATCATAATCGTGGCGCTGATCGCCGGAGCGTTTTTGGGCACATGGGCCGTGCGGTGGGCGGGGCAGAAAGTGCTGGGCGCGCCCATGGTGCCGGTGAAAGTGGCGGGAGCGGTGGACCCGGTGCGGCTGGGGGCGTTCGCCAACGGATTCGCGTCCGTGGTGCAACCGGCGCTTCCGGCGGTGGTGAATATCTCGACGACCCGAGTGGTCAAAACTCAACAGAATATGCCGGGGTTCTTCAACGATCCATTTTTCCAGCAATTTTTCGGGAATCAGTTCGGCGGACCGTCGCGGCCACAAACCGAGAAAGAACACAGCCTTGGCTCCGGCGTAATCATCAATTCGGATGGTTACATACTGACGAACAATCACGTGGTGGAACACGGCAGCGACATCCAGGTGCAGTGGAACAACAAGAATTACCCAGGCAAAGTGGTTGGAACTGATCCGCAAACGGACATTGCCGTGGTGAAGATTAACGCGACGGGGCTGCCCACGTTGACGTTCGGCGA
The DNA here is from genome assembly GCA_035606955.1 of Candidatus Angelobacter sp. Taxonomy (GTDB): domain Bacteria; phylum Acidobacteriota; class Terriglobia; order Acidiferrales; family UBA7541; genus DAHUXN01. The sequence goes on along the minus strand of DATNDO010000132.1, from coordinate 18,663 downwards.
TTCATCGAAGCTGCGCGTGGGAGACGTGGTCTTCGCGATCGGCGATCCCTTCGGAATCGGGGAGACGGCGACGATGGGAATCGTGAGCGCTACGGGCCGCAGCTTGGGAATCGAAGGGCCGCGAGCTTATGAGGATTTTATTCAGACGGACGCGGCGATCAACCCCGGAAATTCGGGCGGAGCGATGATTGATTTGCACGGAAACCTGGTGGGAATCAACACCGCGATTCTGACGAGCGGCGGGCAAGAGGAAGGTGGAAACGAAGGGATCGGATTTGCGGTTCCGATCGACATGGCGCGCAGCGTCATGGAGCAGATCATTCAGCACGGGAAGGTCGAACGCGGCCACATCGGCGTCAGCCTCACGCCTTTGACGCCGGACATGGCCAAGGAGTTTGGCTATAACGGAGGCGGTGAAGGAGCGCTGATTGACAGCGTATCGCCGGGAAGTCCAGCCGAGAAAGCCGGCATCAAACGCGGGGACATTATTCTAGGACTGAATGGCGGTTCGGTGACTGGCGCCGGCGATTTGACGGCGCAGATCGCGAATATGCCTCCGGGAACGGCGATTCGGTTGAAAGTGTTCCGGGATGGAAAGACGTTTGACGTGGCCGTGACACTGGCACCAGGTAGCGCCTATGCGGGACAGCCGTCCGAGTCACAGGCGGGGAATGACGGCGGCGAATCTCCGGACAATGGCGGAAAAGCGATGGAAGGCGTGCACGTTCAAAACCTGACGCCAGACATTGCGCAGCAACTCAATCTGCCGATGGGGACAAAGGGTGTGGTGGTTGATAATGTGGAGCAAGGAAGCGGGGCAGCGGAGGCTGGTTTGCAGCGCGGCGACCTGATAATCGAGGTTAACCGTAAGACCGTCAATAACATGACAGACTTCCGCGCGGCCATGGCGGGAACGGGCAGCCAGCCTGTGCTGTTGCTGGTGAGGCCGAGGGCCCAGAGCAATGTGACAGAGTACATACTGGTTGAGCCTCAACAATAACGAGACCCGGTAAGAACGGGTTCAGATCAGGAGGGCTGGAGTGCAGAATTGGCGCCCCGGCCCTCCTCTTTTTTTGCTCGGAATAGGTAAATTTTTTCAGCCAAATAGTGTCGGCTGAAGGATGATATTGACGGGGATGTGAAAACTTTACCTGTTGGAGCGGGGTCTGATTACCCTCGGGCACCCTAAGGGTCATGCAGAGTTTTTCCGGCACCTATACCCTCGCCCCCTTATTGACAACGAAGTAGAAGCGTATTCAGATGAGTTGGTGAAGATGAGTTGGGAAACGTGCGACCAAGGGCGGGTATGGAGCAATTCTTGCAGAGAAGTAATTGGACGAAACTGCGCAGGCAGTTGCGTGTTGTATAGGCTTGTATAAAAGGGGCGGTAAAACCACCACAGGGGGAATACTAGGGCACAGCTCGCAGTATCGCTTAAGGCAACCAAGACGGAGACTGGTACAATCGTACTATTCACCGAGCTGCCAGCCCCAATACTACAATGTCGCTTGCGCCGATTAGCATCGTAAGGTCAACAGGGAAAGTACCGCAGCGGGGGAAGTTATCGATGTCGTCGAACGGGAACGGACGTTATCCAGACTACGAAGCGCCTTTCACGCTGCTGACAGCGGGGAAGCCGCGCTGGCGGTCTTTTACGGCCGGATTCGGGGTTGAATTTTTGGTGCTGGCCTGCGCGCTGTGGGTTCCGTTATTGTTCCCAAAACAGATGGACATGGCGAAGCAATACATGATCACGGAGATCACCGCGCCCCCCATCCGTGAATGGAAACCGCAGCCGAAAGTTCGACCGAAGCTGCAGCCGGTGAAGCGCGTGGAAGTGGCAAAGCTGGAACCAGTGCCGGTGCCAGAACCACCCAAACCGAAAATGATCGAGCCGGTATTCGAGAAGCCGGTTGTGTCGAAGCCGGTGATTCGCAAAAACCTGACGAAAGCGCCAGAGGTAAACGTGTTTGCGCGCGCGGTGCCGGACAAGCCGACGACGTCGCTGGGGAGTTCGGCGATACCGGATTTGAAGAGGCCGAAGGCTCCCGTGCAGACCGGCGGATTTGGCGACCCAGATGGATTGCCTTCGAAAGCGAAGATGACTCAGCCGGTGAACATCGCGCCAGCAGGCGGATTTGACATGCCCGTAGGACCCGGAAAAGGAAACGGAACCGGCGGCGCGAAAGGCGTTCAAGGCGTAGTTGCGAGCGCGGGATTCGGCAACGGCACGGCGATCGCAGGCGGCGTTCGGAACGGCGGCAAAGTGCAACAGGGAGTATTTGCCGACGATCGAGCGACGAATGGGCCGCACGTGCAAAAGACTTCCGATGCGGTGCCGCATCAGGAAGGGCCGGTAATTCTGTTCAAACCAAAACCGGAGTACACAGCAGAAGGAAGGCAGCTGAAGATTCAGGGCGATGTGTTGTTGCAAGTTATTTTCAAGGCTTCGGGAGAAGTCCAAGTGGTGCGCGTAGTACAAGGCCTGGGCCACGGACTGGATCAAAACGCGGAGGCTGCCGCGCAGAAGATCCGGTTTAAACCAGCTCGTCAAGATGGGCAGCCAGTCGATTTTCCGGCGAACGTGCGGATCGACTTCGAGCTAGCGTACTAATTGCGATTGGGGGGAGAAGTCATGGGTAGGGGATTGAGGTACGTGGTTGGTGCGACTCTTGGATTGGTATTAGCTGGGGGACTGGCAGCGCAGACTCAGCCGCCGCAAACTCAACCGCAAACGACGCAAACGCCAGAGCATCTTGTCATCACACCAAGTCAGCCGGGCACGGAAGCCGAAGTAATCGACCGAATCATCGCGCGAGAGCATCAGGAAGTTGCGATGCTGCGTCATTACAACCCGATCGTAGAAACTTATGTTCAGGACATGAAACCAGACGCCCAACTAGGCTCGGTGCCGGATAAGGATCACTACTACCTGGGAGAGGCTGAGTTAAGCAAAGGCGTCGTGGACCGTTCGATGCTTCCCTATGACGACAGTGGATGGAAGCACAAGCTAAATCCAATCAAGGACATTAGCAACCTGCTGGGGAATTCGTACGTGCCGTCGGGTTTCCTGCAGATGATTTTCGTGGATCCGGTTTATTTCGACAAACAACATTACCGGTTCGACTATGTGCGAAACGAGTTTTTGGGCTCGGTGAAGTGTCTGGTGTTCGATGTGACGCCGCTGCCGAAATCGGGAGACGGGAGATTTCAGGGACGCGTTTGGGTGGAAAACCAGGATTATTCAATCGTGCGGTTCAACGGCGTGTTCGTGCCCGTAGCGCGGACGTTTGGGTGGAACCTGCACTTCGACAGCTGGCGGACAAACGTGGCGCCGGGACAGTGGATTCCGTCATACATCTACAGCGCGGAATCGGATTTGAAGGATTTTCCGTTTGGGCATGTGCGTTACCGCTCACAAACGCGGCTGTGGGGGTACGATCTGAAGCTTGGAAACAAGCAGACGGAATTCAGCGACCTGCAGATTGAAGCCGCCAAGCCGATTCAGGACCAGGCGGACGCGTCGAAGGATGTTTCGCCGGTGATGGCGGAACGGGAGTGGCAGCGCGAAGGCGAAGACAATGTGATTGAAAGGCTGCAGCGCAACGGATTGCTGGCGCCTCCGGGCCCCGTGGACAAAGTATTGTGCACGGTGGTGAACAATCTGGAAGTGACAAACAATCTGGATATCGAGCCGGAGATACGCTGCCGCGTGCTGCTGACTTCTACTTTGGAAGCATTCACAATCGGACACACAATTGTGGTGAGCAGAGGCTTGCTGGACGTGCTTCCCGACGAACCGAGTTTGGCGGCAGTGCTGGCGCACGAGCTTGGAGCGGTGGTGACGGGGTCGCAGCTTCCGGACGCGTTCTCGTTCAACGACACGACGATGGTTTCGACGGCGGACACGATGAAGCGTATGTCGTTCCGCAACACGCAAGGCGATGAAGAAATAGCGGCGAAGAAAGCGGTGGAGTTGCTGAAGAATTCGCCATACAAGGATCAACTTGGCACCGCGGGACTTTTCCTGAAACAGGTGGCGGCGGAACAAAAACAGTTGCCGTCGTTGATCAGCGCGAATCTGGGCAACCGCGTATTCATGGCGTCGCAATTAGTTCAGGCGGCGCCAGCCCTGCAGCCGATGAAAGTGGACCAGATTGCAGCATTGCCGCTGGGATCGCGAATCGTGCTCGACTCATGGGACGACACGGTGGACCTGGTGAAGACCAAACCCGTGCAACTGCTTTCGGCACGGGAAAAAATGCCCTTCGAAGTGACGCCGTTCATGCCGTATCTGACGCGGTATCAGAATTCGTCGGATGCGACAGCCGCCACTCCGGTCAAGCCGCCGGATTTGGCAAAACAGAATCCGCAGACTCCGCAGAATCCTCAGTAGAAGCAGAATAAGACTTACGCAGAAGCCCGGCGCGGCGATTGCCGCTGCCGGGCCTTTTTTTTGCGCGGCGTTTGGCGTGCGTGACGCTTTGCAAGCAGGCTCGGATGAGAGAAACTCCCTCTGAATGGCGCGGCAATCCCTGATCGAATTTCTGGATGAATACGGACGGCGCGGCAAGGAAGTCGCGGTGGCGCACCGGCGCGGTTATCGCATGGAGCGATGGTCGTACGGACGCGTTGCCGATACGGCGCGCGGATTCGCGGGCGAGTTGGCGACGCGCGGAATCGCTCCGGGAGAGCGCGTGCTGCTGTGGGGAGACAACTGCGCGGAATGGGTGGCGGCGTTCTTCGGGTGCGTGCTGCGGGGCGTGGTGGTGGCGCCGATTGACCGCGTGGCGACAGTGGAGTTCGCAGAACGCGTGGCTCAAACCGTGGAGGCGAAGCTGCTGATTGGCTCGCGCGACGCGCCGGACATCAATTTGCAGAATGGCGCGGCGGTGCAGAAGATCGCGCTGGAAGATGTGGAGGAAATTGCGGAGCGGCACGTGGTCACCCCGAGCGTTTTCGCGAATGACGTTGCCGCGAAAAACCTAACGCGGAACGACACAGTCGAAATCGTGTTTACTTCGGGAACGACGGCAGAACCGCGGGGCGTGGTGCTGACGCACGGGAATATTCTGGCGAATATCGAGCCTCTGGAGGCGCAGATGCAGGAATACTTGCGCTACGAAAAATTCGTCCACCCGCTGCGATTTCTGAATTTGCTGCCGCTGAGCCACGTGTTCGGGCAATTGATGAGCATGTTTATTCCGCCGCTTCTGGGCGGGACGGTTATTTTTCTGGATACGCTGGGCCCGGCGGAAGTGGCGCGGACGATTCGGCGGGAACGCGTGACGGCGCTGGTGAGTGTGCCGCGGCTGATTGAATCGTTGCAAGGTCAAGTGGAACGAGAAGTAGAAGCGGAGGGGCGCGTCGAGAAATTTCGCAAGGATTTCGCGGCAGCGGATGGCGAGCATTTTTTGAAACGGTGCTGGCGATTCCGTCGCGTCCACGGGCACTTGGGCTGGAAATTCTGGGCGCTGATCTCGGGGGGAGCGGCGCTACCGGAAGGCGTGGAGACTTTTTGGCGGAGGCTGGGGTACGCGGTGATTCAAGGCTATGGGCTGACGGAGACGACCTCGCTGGTGAGCGTGAACCATCCGTTTCGCACGGGAAGAGGGTCGATTGGGAAGGCGATGCCGGGGATGGAAATCAAGTTGAGCGCGGACGGTGAAATTCTCGTGCGCGGCGAAAACGTGGCGTCGGGATACTGGCAGGGGCGACAGCTCGATGCCATGGCGGATACGGAGGGATGGTTTCGCACGGGCGATTTGGGCGAGATGGACGCGGAAGGGAATCTCTTTTTCAAGGGCCGGCGGAAAAACGTGATTGTGACGCCTGCGGGAATGAATGTTTATCCCGAGGATTTGGAAGCGGCACTGCGACGGCAAGCGGGCGTGCGCGATTGCGTGGTGGTGGGAATCGAGCGCGACGGAAATGCGGAAGCGTGCGCAGTGCTGCTGCTTGAGAATTCGAACGCGAATCCGGCGGCGATTGTGGATGCGGCGAATCAATCGCTCGCGGAATATCAGCGCATGCGGCGGTGGATGGTGTGGGAGGAGCCGGATTTTCCGCGGACGCCGACGCAGAAGCCTCTGCTGCCGCGGATACGCGAAGCCATCGCGAGGCAATTGAGAACAGCGGCGGCGACAGCGGGAGATGAAAGGGCGAGTGGAGTCGCGGATTTGATTGCTCGCGTGATGCGGCGCGGGAATGCGCGGGTGTCAGAGGATGCGGATTTGGAGCGCGATTTGCAGATGAGTTCGCTGGACCGCGTGGAATTGATGAGCGCGCTGGAAGAAAAATATCAGGTGGATTTGGGCGAAACGAGATTTGCGGAGGCGAAAACAGTCGGCGAATTGGAACGATTGCTGCGCGAGCCCGCGGCGCGTCCGAAAACGTATCATTTTCCGCGCTGGGCGCAACGGTGGCCGGTGACTTGGATTCGGCTGGGAATTTATTATTTGCTGGTGTGGCCAGCGACGTGGCTGCTGGCGAAGCCGACGGTGCGCGGGCGGGAAAATCTGCGCGGAGTTCGCGGGCCGATATTGGTGGTGGCGAATCACGTGACGTACGTGGACATTGGATGCGTGCTGGCGGCGCTGCCGGCGAGATTTCGTCACGGGCTAGCGACGGCGATGGAGGCGGAACGTTTATACGAAATGCGGTACCCGTCGAGGGAGATGAATTTTTTCATGCGGATGGTGAACCGCATGGATTATTTTTTGGTGATCGCGCTGTTTAACGTGTTCCCGCTGCCGAAACAGTCGGGATTTCGGGAGAGCTTTGCGTTCGCGGGGGATTTGGCCGACCGTGGGTGGAGCGTGCTGGTATTTCCCGAGGGCGCGCGGACGAAAGATGGGAAAGTAGCGGCGTTTCGCGGCGGAATTGGTTTGCTAGCAACGCGGCTGCATTTGCCCGTCGTTCCGGTGCGAATTGACGGGCTGTGGGAGTTGGCGCAGGCGCGGCTGGCGGGGAAATCTTCGAGGCTGAAGCCGGCGCCGCGCGGGGCGGTGAAGGTGACGATCGGGGAGGCGGTTGCGTTTGCGGGGGAGGCGGATGCGGAGGAGATTGCGCGGGAGTTGGAGAGGAGAGTGAAAGAGTTGTGAACAAACAAAGTGACAAGTAAGAGACGAACACTTTGCGCGGCTGAGGCGCGCAATAGTAAGCGGGCTGCGGTACGGAGTGTCGAGAACACTATGGATATTCAGACCCTTCATGATAGTGGATTGAATTCCCGGCAACCGAAGGTGGCATGAACTCTGAAATTCGTGGCGGTACTGTCAAGGTCAAGGAGAAACCTGAGCGCGCTCGTCCGCAAATTGTGGAGAACTACCGTGATTTTGCGCCACCCCCATGGCTCAAGACGATTATTGAGAAAGCACTGGATTCTGTGCCTGCAAATTACTTGGCTGGTCTAAGAACGATTGTCTTGACGAATAAGTCGGCGCTGTCGCGTGACCAGCGCAGGCAAAAGATTTGGCAGCGATCCAAGACACACCGATTAGCCGAAGCTCGTGGCGCCTACTACCGTGCAACACGCTCTCGACCCGCTTCCGTCTGGCTGTATGTAGATAACATTATGAGGCCGTTGGGATCGGGGTATTTTCGTGTTCCGATCGCTGGCGTGATTGAATTTGCAGAGGTTCTGTTTCACGAAATCGGACATCACATTCACGCCGTTCACAGGCCCGTTTACGATGGAAAAGAGAATGTGGCCGAATATTGGAGCAAGAAACTGCTGCGCAGGTTCTGCCGAAGGCGTTACTGGTACGCGGTGCCAGTGCTATATCCAATCGCAACAGCCATCAATATTGCGAGAAGAATCAAGAAGAAGGTGTCACGCAAGGTTGGACAGCGATAAGACCACATTCCAACCGTCAAACTATCGTTCGAGGCGATCGGCCTGTTCTTCTGCGATTCCAACACCAATGATTCGCTCTTCTTCCACGTAGATATTCCCGCCAGTAGAAGTTGCCATCAAATCGTAGCGAAAAGACAATACATCGCGCGGGTGAAACGCGCGATAGGAATGATTTTCGAAGTGCGGGCTTATGTCGCAGATGAAGCTGCGACCTCCTGAAGTTCTTCCTCGTCGATGGGAGATCCCTGCCTGCGGCAGGCAGGTTTCGCTCGCTCAGGATGGCAACTAGCTCTGCGACAGAGGCGTGCCAGTTGTGACGAGGCGGTGACGATCCTTCGTCGCATCCCGACTGAAAACATCGGGGATCGGCTCGGAATGACGCCGGAAAGGCAAAGGGCCGCAGAACTTCGAAAGGCGAAGCTCTGCGCTACAGAGGCGTGCTGGGCGGGGCTTTTATTGACGGCTCTGGTGGTCCGCGGCCGGGACTTCGGAGCGCAGCAGGTTTATCCAGCGGCCGTTACGGAAGGCGTAGACGGATTCGCCGTGCATGAAAGGATGCACGGGCTGGCCGCCGCAGACGGCGTGCTGCTCGGCGTCGTAAAGAAGGATAGCGGCGCTGGCGTCAATGGGGATGGCGCGGGCATTTGTGAGCGCGTAGCTTGCGACCTGGCAGGAGTTGACGGAGTCGCGCTGCTCGTTGACCGATTCGGCTTTGCCGGTGGTGCCGTAAAGGCCGAAGAAGACGGCATCATCGGCCAGGGCGGAGGCAAAGCGATCGGGTTGCTTGTTCTTCCAGGAGTCCCAGAATTCCCTTTCGGCGGCGAGGAGATCGGCGGTGAGTTTCGTGTTCGAGCCGCTGGATTGTGAGGGCATGCGCGATGCAAGACCTCGGCGATGCGAATTGGGTTTTGCTGAAACGAAACACTCCAGAAGAAGCGTGGCTGTGATTAGAATGGAGAGCGATTTCATTATTTGTCCTTTCAGGCGAGAGCGATGTCACTTATGACGAACCGGTGCTCGTCAGATTGCCCTTTTCAGAGGAGCCTGTAAAGCGGAGACACTACTCACAGACTGCGTCACAACGAACCCGCCTGCAGTGCGAGCCGCGGTCCGTCCGAAGACGGAACCTACAGGAGCTAGACAATACGTCGCGCAAGTGAAGCGCGCGATTGGAAAAGGGCAAGGCATCGCATTTTTTGTCGCGGCTGAAGCCGCGACCCACAAAGCGAATCGTTTTAGATTGCGCTTTCATTACGCGCGTGTAAAGAGACGGTGATTTTCGAGAGGGCCGCGCTTGCGATTGGAAGGCGAATTCGGCGGAGCGCATTTGCGACCAGTTGTGACAAAATGGCGGCGCTTTTCCAGGACATCGACTGTGCGTGAGATTGACGAGGATCCTCACGTCAGTTCGCGCAAAAAAGGCGCGAACGGGACGTGAGCTACAGACGCAGGGAGGAAAAATGAGTGGGCGGCGCGGGATCGGGATTTTAGCTCTGGTTGTTGGCATTATTTTGGCGGTTTATTTTGCGACGCGGCATGGGGCGAACGCGCCACGGCAGAGTGCGGCTGTAACTCCCGGGCAATTGCACGCGCTGCCCGCGCTCGGGAACCGCGCGGTGTTGCCGACGGGAATGACGATTACGCCGATGGCGGCGCAAGGCTCGTTTTACACGCCGCTGAATCCAGGGCTTAAGGATTTTCCTGACTACGTGACGGGGCAGCCGGTGACGACGGCGATGTCGCCGGACGGCGTGACGTTGCTGGTGCTGACGAGCGGATTCAACGAGATGACAGACGCGTCGGGGCGGAAGATCAAGAAAGATTCGAACGAATACGTCTTTGTGTTCGATGTTTCGCAGAATAAACCGCAGAAGTTACAGGCGCTGGAAGTGCCGAACACGTTTGATGGCGTCGCGTGGAATCCGAATGGGCAGGAATTTTATGTGGCGGGCGGCGTGGATGACGATGTGCACGTGTTTGCGAAACAGAATGGGCAATGGGCGGAGGCGGGGGCGGCGATGAAGCTGGGGCATGCACACGGGTTAGGAATTGACGTGAAGCCAGAAGCGGCGGGGATTGGCGTGACGGCGGATGGAAAACAACTGCTGGTGGCGAATTTCGAAAATGATTCGGTGAGTGTGATTGATGTGGCGGCGCGGAAGAAAATTGCAGAGCTGGATTTGCGTCCCGGGAAAAGCGATCCAAAGAAAAACGGAGTGGCAGGCGGGGAATTTCCGTTTTGGGTGGTGACGAAGGGAAATGACACGGCGTATGTGTCGAGCCCGCGGGACAGGCAGATTGTGGTGCTGGATATTTCGGGCGAGCCGAAGGTGACGAAGCGGATTGTGGTACCGGGAGAGCCGGGGAAGATGATTCTGGACCGGGAGGGGAAATATTTGTATGCGGCGCTGGCGACGGACGACATGGTAGCGGAGATCAATACGGCTACGAACCAAGTGGTTGAGAACATTGACACGACTGCGCCACGTGCGATTTTTGCGAATCCGGCGCGGCTGATGGGCAGCAATCCGAATAGCCTGGCGCTTTCACCGGACGAGAAAACACTTTACGTGACAAATGGAGGAGCGAATTCGATCGCGGTGGCTGATCTACATGGGATTTTCACCGACCGAACTTCCACGCCGGCAAAAAACGCCGTAACTGGGCTAATACCGACGGGGTGGTATCCGAGTTCGGTGAGTGTGAGCCGCGACGGGAAGATGCTGTACGTGACGGATACGAAGAGCGTGCCGGGGCCGAATCCGGAGGGGTGCCGGAACACGACATCGAAGGAGCGCGGGGCGCTCGATCATTGCCACGCGCAAAATGAGTATATTTTGCAACTCAACAAGGGCGGGTTCGAGACGATTCCGACGCCGGGCGCGGAGGAGCTCGCGTCGCTGACGAAGCAGGTGGCGGAGAACGATCATTACGTGAGCGATGCGCAGCGGGACGCGAATGAAAAGACGATGGCGTTCTTGCGCGCGCACATCAAGCACGTGATTTACATCATCAAAGAAAACCGCACGTACGACCAGGTGCTCGGCGATTTGCCGGAGGGCAATGGCGATCCGAAGCTGGCGGTGTTGGGGCGGGCGATCAGTCCGAATCATCATCAGATCGCGCAGCAATTCGTTGACTTGGACAATTTTTATTGCAGCGGGGACGTGAGCGGGGAGGGCTGGAACTGGTCGACGGCAGCGCGGGCGACGGACGTGGTGGAGAATACGTATCCGGTGAATTATGCAGACCGCGGGCTGACGTATGACTACGAAGGCGAGAACCGCAACATCAACGTGGGAATTGCGTCGCCGAGCGCGCGGAGGAAGGAAAATCCCGAGACTCCGGGCGACGACGATTTGCTGCCCGGGACGAATGACGTGGACGCTCCGGACGGGCCCGGCGGCGAAGCGGGAACGGGATATTTGTGGGACGCGGCGCTGCGGGCGAAACTCTCACTGCGGAATTACGGATTTTTTCTGGAGGGCGGAAGATATTTTGGCAAGCCGGGGAAGCTGGGACTGATCGGTTTGATACGGGATCCGTACAAAACGAAGACGCGCGTGGCGTTCCCGGATAAGGCGGCGTTGATGAACGTGACCGACCCGTATTTCCGGGGATTCGATTTGAAATTTCCAGATTACTGGCGCTATACGGAGTGGAAGCGCGAGTTTGACGGTTACGTGGCCAGCGGGAAAATGCCGAATCTGGAACTGGTGCGGCTGGGGCGCGATCATTTGGGGGATTTCGCCGATGCCATCGACGGAACGGGGACGGTGGAAGCGGAGATGGGCGATAACGACTACTCCATTGCAAAGTTGATCGAGGATGTGGCGCACAGCCCGTTTGCGAACAGCACAGTGGTTTTCATCGTGGAAGATGACGCGCAGAACGGGCCGGATCACGTGGACGCGCACCGCAGCATCGCGCTGATCGCTGGAGCGTACGTGACGCAGGACGCGGTGGTATCGACGCATTACACGACGGTGAACACGCTGCGAACCATCGAGGATATTCTGGGCATGAAACCGATGGGGATTAATGATGATGTGATCGAACCCATGGCGGACGTGTTCACGACGGAGCAAAAGCCGTGGACGTATACGGCGGTTTTGCCGGAGGTGCTGCGCAACACCAAACTTCCCGTGGGCAATGCGACTGGCACTGCGCAGAGTGGCGCTTACGCGAAGCCGCGGCACGATGCGGCGTACTGGGCGGCGAAGACGAAGGGCATGGATTTTTCGGTGGAGGACCGCGTTGATCCGGCAAAGTTCAACCGGATTCTGTGGGAGGGGCTGGCGGGGGAGCGTGTGCCTTATCCGGCGGCGAGGAACGGGAGGGATTTGAGAGAAAATCGCAGGGAGTTGCTGAAGGGAGATGCGGGTGGCGGGCGATAAGCGGCTTGACTACATCGCGCGGGTGAAGCGCGCGAAAGGTAAAGAATCTCAAACGAGCGTTTTATGTTGAGGCTGAAAGCTGCGACGGTGTAAGGGGTCTTTTTTGTCGAGGCGGGATTCTTCGCCCTTCAGGCTTAGACAAGCAAATGCCGCAGAACTTCGCAAAATCGCGAGCTCTGCGCTACAAAGCTCGCTGGAGAGGGACGGATGCACCGCGAGTGACAAAGTATAAATTGATGAAGGGCCTAAGCTGACCACGAAAAGCCCCACGCTCACAAAGCGAGCATGGGGCACCCGCCAAATCTATTCGTGCTAAGCTCGGCGGCGATTGCGGGGTGCGAAAGATGAGAGCGATAAGATTGACAGCTATTTTTTGCGTGGCGGCAGGAGTTGCGGGAACGTTGGCGAGCTGGCGGCATGTGCGCGGGGGGCGCGCGCAAGCGCCGTCTGGCTTGATTGACGTGAGCGCGCTGTACACGAAGCAGGACGCGATGATTCCGATGCGCGATGGCGTCCGACTGCACACGGAGATTTACGTGCCGAAGAATTCTGGCGAGAAGCTGCCGTTTTTGATTACGCGCACGCCGTATGGAACGAATGACGATGAAAAGGGCTACAGCAGGCTGTTTGATATTTATCAGGAGATGATTCCGGAGGGCTACATTTTTGTGATGCAGGATATTCGCGGGCGATATGGGTCGGAGGGAAAATTCGTGATGCAGCGGCCGCCGCGCGACCGCAGCGATGCGAAGTCCATCGATGAAGGGACGGACACGTACGACACGATTGACTGGCTGTTGAAAAATGTGCCGAACAATAATGGGCGCGCAGGATTGTTGGGAATTTCGTACGGCGGCTGGCTGACGGCGATGGCGCTGCTGGAGCCGCATCCGGCGCTGAAGGCGGTTTCGGAACAAGCGTCACCTGCGGATATGTTTTTGGGCGACGATTTCCACCACAACGGCGCGTTCCGGCTGAGTTACGGATTCGAATATGCGGCAATGATGGAAACGGGGAAGACGAATTTCATTTTTCACTTCGACAAATACGACACGTATGAATGGTATCTGGCACTGGGACCGCTATCGAACGTGGACAAGAATTATTTGCACGGCGAGCTGCCTACGTGGGAAGACTTCGTCAACCATCCGAATTACGACAGTTTTTGGCAAAAGCAGGCGTTTTATCCCTATCTGAAGGATATGCATTTGACGGTGCCGGATTTGAACGTGGCGGGGTGGTGGGATCAGGAGGATTTCTACGGTCCAGTGAAAATTTACGAGACGCTTGAAAAACACGACACCGACCATTTGAATTATCTGGTGGTGGGGCCGTGGAATCACGGCGGATGGTCGCGCAGTGATGGCGAAAGCCTGGGCCGGATCAAATTCGGGAGCGCGACGAGCAAATATTTTCGCGCGAACGTGCAGGCGAAGTGGTTCGCGCACTGGCTGAAGGACAAAGGCGAACTACCGTTCAAAAAAGCGCTGACGTTCCAAACAGGAACGAACCAATGGGTGCCGTTCGATGCCTGGCCGCCGACGAGCAACGTGACGGCGAAGAAGCTTTACTTTGCCGCCGACGGAAAATTGTCGTTCGATGCGCCGGAAGAAACGGGAACGGAGGCGTTTGACAGTTATATTTCTGATCCCGCGCATCCGGTGCCGTACAGGCATCGCCCTGTGGAGGAAACGTACGGGCCGGGCAGCCATTGGTACACGTGGTTGGTGGAGGACCAGCGGTTTGTGGATTCACGGCCGGACACGGTGAACTGGTCAACAAGCGCGCTGGATCATGATGTGTGCGTGGCGGGGGATATTACCGCGCACCTTTATGCTTCGACGACGGGAAGCGACAGCGACTGGGTGGCGAAGCTGATCGATGTGTACCCGGAGGAATATGCGGCGGAGCCGTCAATGGGCGGATATGAGTTGATGGTCGCCGATGAGGTTTTTCGCGGGCGGTTCCGCAAGAGTTTCGAAAAGCCGGAAGCGATTGTGCCGAATCAAGTGACTCCGTACACGATTGATTTGCACACGAACGATCATTGTTTTTTGAAGGGGCATCGCATCATGGTCCAGGTGCAGAGCACGTGGTTTCCGATTATCGACCGCAACCCGCAGAAATTTGTGCCGAACATTTTCGACGCGAAGGCGAGCGATTACATCAAGGCGACGCAAAGGATTTATCGTTCGAAGAAGTATCCGTCGAATGTGGAAGTGCCGGTGGTGCAGCAGTAGCGGGCAGTGCGGCGCGGGCCAAATTGCGTTGGAATCAAGGAGGCAATGTGAACGGACGAGTGGATATGGGCATGGTGACGACGACGTTCGAGCTTCCGGGATATCGCGTGGTGCGAACACTGGGGCTGGTGCGCGGGATTATTGTGCGTTCGCGCAGCATTTTTGGGAACATTGGCGCTTCGCTGCAGACAATTGTCGGGGGAAATATCACGCTGTTCACTGATATGTGCGAGAAAACTCGCGAGGACGCGCTGGAGCTGTTGATGGAGCATGCGGCGGAGCGCGGCGGGAACGCGATTATCGGCATGCGTTACGATGCGAACGAAGTCATGCAAGGAGTGACGGAAGTGCTGGCGTACGGGACGGCGGTGGTGGTGGAGCGCGCGGCGTAAAGAGTGGGTAGGGGGCAGTTTGAATTTTGACTCCTATTGTCACGATTAAGAAAATTCAAACTGCCTCACTACGGAAAAGTGCACGCGGATGATGATTGTGGCCGATGTGCTAAAATGTTCGGAAGTTCTAGGCCCGTAGCTCAGTTGGTTAGAGCGCTACCTTGACACGGTAGAGGTCTGCGGTTCGAGCCCGCACGGGCCTACCACTTTCTTAGAGCGGGCCGGCTGGCCGGCCAAGTCTGCGGTTCCCTTCGCCGTACTCAGGGCAAGCGAGCCCGCACGGGCCTACCATTCAAATGGCCTCGTTATACATTCTGCAAAGCGAAACGACGGGCAAGTTTTATGTTGTTTCCACCAATGACTTGGACCGTCGACAACCGTCAGTTCCTCACCTGCGTCAGATTTGGTGCGGGAGCTAGGGGAGATACTTGCGAGCGGGCGAGCGCAATTGCGAGACGGGGATATGCGTTCAGGCTTAAGCTTGCGGGCTCATGCAGCGGCATTGTGCCGCAGGCGGAGGCGTTGGCCATGCAGACCGTAGGGAAGCGTATAAGCTTTGGATTCGTTGCTGCGGTGCTGGTTGCGATGACCTCGTATGCGGCGATCGGCGGTTTCGCTGATTCGGGTTCGCCCGAATTTGACGAGCAGGTGATTCGCGTTGGCAAGGCGCCGTTCCCCATCGCCATTGCGGATGTGAATCATGACGGCAAGCTGGATATCATCGTCGGGAATATGGACGACAGTACGGTCAGCGTCCTATTGGGGGACGGTCGCGGCCATTTCAGGCCCGCCCCCGGATCGCCCTTAGCGTGCAACGCGAACCCCAACGACATCGCCGTGACGGACATGAACGGTGACGGAAACCCTGACTTGGTCATCGCCAACACGCAAACTCCCTACCTCACTGTCCTGCTGGGCGACGGCAAAGGAGGATTCAAACCTTCGGCGCATTCGCCGTTCGCGACGAAATCGTATCCGCACCCTCACGGCGTGGCCGTTGGGAATTTCATGGGCGACGGCAACCCGGCCGTCGTCACAGATAGCTGGGGCCATCATCAGATTCTATTGATTCCCAGTGACGAAAAGGGCGACTTGCTTCTTCCTGGGAAGTTTTTCCCAGCGGACTTGCACACGGATTCGGGGGTGGACGCGGCGGATTTCAATAAGGATGGGAATCTGGATATCGTGACGGTCGACCAAGACGCTAACGTGGTTGGACTGCTGCTGGGCGATGGCAAAGGCGGGTTTCGCAAAGCGCCCGGTTCGCCGTTTCCCGCGGGCGACACGCCCTGGTATTCTACGGTGGGCGACGTCAATGGCGACGGAAATCCCGACGTGGCCGTTGTTCCATACGAGCCTCAGATGCGAGACCCCAAGCAACTCGGGCTCACCATCCTGCTGGGCGACGGAAAAGGCGGAATGGCGCCAATGCGGGGCTCGCCGTTTTCTCTTGCCGGTTGCGAAGAACCCAGCCGGGTGGCGATTGGAGATATCCGAGGAGATGGATTGCGGGACATCGTTGTCTCGTGCGCAAAAAACGACAAACTATTTTTCTTTATGGGTACAAAGGACGGCAGATTCAATGTTTTCACTCGGAGCATTTCGATCGGCTGGGGAGGGGTGGCCCTCGCAGACCTGACCGGCAACGGCAAGGATGACTTAGTCGTGTCGAACAATAAAACGGGGACGATTGCGATTTTACTTAGCAAGTGATTTGGAGGTCTGAAGTCGCTTCTCGCTGCGGCAGCCGTGGCTCGCAAGTCCAGTTTCTAGGCAGTTGCACCTCGAAATGTCTACGGGATGACGACGAGTCTGCGGCCACCTCGGACTTCACGCTTCCATCCGTCCTCGATATCAGCGAGAGGAACCTGTTCAGTATCAATGTGAAGCTCACCGCTCGCAGCGAGGGCCATGACGTTTTGGAGTGCACCTTCGAGCACGTCCCGAGATGGGATTCCCGCTGTCCCAAGAATTGTGAGCGCGCTGCTACGCAGCACGGCGGCGGGAAGCGAAATGACTGGTCCAGCGCTTTCTCCAGCCTGAACGAGGCGCGTCTCGGAGCCAACAGCGGCAAATTCGCGACGGGTAATCGCCGCAAGAAGCGCTTCCGTGGGGCGACCCCACACGTAGTCTATGATGACGTGCAGGTCGCTGCCCCCGAGTTCGCGTGCGAACGCTTCGGTTAGCTCGTCATTCGATCTGTCGAGTTGGACCGTCGCGTCTGCGCCGAGATCGTGGAGCGTACTCAAGACCGCTTCATTGCGTCCAGCGGCGATCACTCGTCCCGCACCGAGGAGCTTGGCAATCTGTACCGTCAGCTTACCGATGACTCCGGTCGCGCCGAGAATCAGACCGGTCTCCCCTTTTGCGAGCTTTGCCCGCAGGGTGAGCGAGAGCCAAGCTGAAACGCCAGGGTTCAGCAGGGCGGCGGCAGTGTTGTCATCAACTCCTTGTGGAACTGGGAAACAAAATGCCTTGGGCACAACCGTGCGCTGCGCCATCGCCCCATATGGCCGACGAGCACCACCGAAAAAGACGCGAGTGCCATCGACAAGATATCCGACTCCGTCCGTGCCGCACACAACAGGCAATTCTCGCGGGCTGGCATAGTGTGATCCGCTGGCGATTTGCTTATCGACTGGCTTGAGCGCGGCGGCACGGACGTCTATGATCGCCTCATCTTTCCCGGGAGTTGGATCGGGGAACTGCTCGAAACGCGGCGGTTTACCCAAGATACGCAGAACAGCGGCGTTCATGGTCGCGGTCCTTTCATAATGCACGAGCGTTAAGCTTGGTAATGGTTCGTTTGAATTTTGGCTCCTTGTGTCACGATCGATCAAGAAAATTCAAACTGACCCACCGCCCGAGTTCTACCCGCGTTTGGTTTTCCGGATTTATGATGTAGCCTGAATTCGTTTGCGCTTTTCGCGCCCGGGGGGAGTTCCATTGGCTCGCGGGTGTGAACAACAGCGTGCGAGGGCGGTATCGTAACTGGGCTCACTTTGTAAGGAAAGGAGAAAGCAAATGCAAAAACGCAAACTGGGAAAGAGCAATTTGGAAGTGTCGGCGCTGGGGCTGGGGTGTATGGGGCTGAGTGACAGCTACGGACCCGCCGTGGACAAGAAGGAAGGGATCTCGCTGATTCGAGCGGCCGTCGAAGGCGGGGTTACGTTCTTCGATACCGCCGAAGTCTACGGACCGTTCACAAACGAAGAACTCGTGGGAGAAGCTCTCGTTCCCTTCCGCAAGCAAGTGGTGATCGCCACGAAATTCGGATTCAGACTTGATCCGAAGACACGCAAACAGGCCGGGCTGGACAGCAGGCCAGAACACATCAAGCAGGTCGCTGAGGCTTCGCTCAAGCGCCTGAGGACTGATGTCATCGACCTGTTCTACCAGCACCGTGTGGATCCGAACGTTCCCATCGAAGATGTCGCCGGAGCCGTGAAGGAGCTGATTCAGCAAGGCAAGGTGAAGCACTTCGGACTCTCTGAAGCAGGCGTGAAGACTATTCGCCGTGCGCACAAAGTTCAGCCCGTCACCGCGCTGCAAAGCGAATACTCGCTTTGGTGGAGAGAGCCAGAAGCGGAGGTACTCCCGGCACTGGAGGAATTGGGGATCGGGTTCGTTCCATTTAGTCCGCTGGGTAGAGGCTTCCTTACGGGAAAAATCAGCGAAAATACGAAGTTTGATAAAAACGATTTCCGCAACATTGTCCCGCGCTTTACGCCAGAGAACCGGAAAGCGAATCAGGCGTTCGTGGATCTGATTGGCAG
>DATNDO010000129.1:0-13115 GCA_035606955.1 Candidatus Angelobacter sp. | reverse complement strand
ACGGTGGAAGACGTCGCGCTGATGCGCTCCATCGTCGGCCCGGAAATGGGAATTAAAGCAGCGGGCGGCATCCGCACTCTCGCCGATCTGAAAAGCATGCTTGCCGCCGGTGCCACCCGCATCGGTTCAAGCTCCGGCGTGAAAATCATCGAAGAAGTCCGCCGCGCCGCCGCCGAATGACTCCTCTGAGTGCGTTTCGACTTGTTAATTTCGCAATTCGCGTCACGCTCGAGGCCGTTCCTCCGTTTCGCCTGCTATAATAAATAAGTGCAGTCGCATTGCGGCTTGCTTGCGCTAGGCAGGCATCCGAGTCGTCGCGTCCGCCAATCTCATCTAATAGGGAATCATGGAACCGGTAGAATTGAACATTACCCAGGAACTGCCCGCCGAAGTGTTGGCAACGATGGCCGAAATCGGCCAGGAAATCAACGCGTCGCTGAATCTCGACGAAGTGTTGGCGCACGCCGCTGCGCAAATCAAGCGACTGATCGACTACGAGATTTTTGCCGTGCTGCTGCTTGACGAGAATGCGCAGGAACTCCACTTTCGCTTCGCCATCGGCCATCGCCAGGAAGTGGTGGAGAATTGGCGCATCCCTGTGGGGCAGGGAATCATCGGCGCCGCGGCGTCAACGGGACGTCCCGTGCGCGTCAGCGATGTCCACAAGGACCCGCGTTACCTGAACGCTCTTGATGGAGTGCAGTCGGAACTCGCTGTTCCTCTGGTGCTGCAGGGCCGCGTCGTCGGCGTGCTGGATATTGAAAGCAGCCAGCTCGATTACTTCACGCGCGACCAGCAAAATATCTTGATGATGCTCGCGACGCGCATTTCGAGCGCCATTGAAAACGCGCGTTTGTTTGAACGCACGCGCCATCAGGCAGACACGCTTTTGCTTCTCAACGAAGTGGCGCGCGAGACGAATTCCATTCTCGATGTCGAAGGCGTGCTACGTCGCGCCGCGGAAATGGTGAAACGCGTCATCGATTACCAGATTTTCGCCATTCTGCTTTACGACGAAGCGGCGCGCGTTTTCCGCCATCGCCTCAACGTGAAATTCGGCCAGCACATGCAGGAACGTTCCGTCGTTTCGCCGCACGAAGGAATCGTGGGCGCGGCCGCGACTCTGCGGCGGCCCGTGGTGGTACCGGACGTTTCTTTCGATCCACGCTACATTTCCATTAATCCGGAAACGCGTTCGGAGCTGGCGATTCCGCTTCTCTACAAGCATCGCGTGATCGGCGTGCTCGATCTCGAAAGCCCGCAACTCAATTATTTCACGCCCGACCACGTGCAGGCGCTTTCGATTCTTGCATCGCATCTCGCGGTCTCCATCGAAAACGCGCGCCTGTATGAACAAGTGGCCCGCGATGAAGCGCGCATGGAGCGCGACCTCAACGCCGCGCGCCGTTTGCAATCCGCGCTGTTGCCGCCTGTCCCGGGAAGCGAGTACGGCCTCGACATCGCCGCGCGCGTCGTCTCCTCCCGCGAACTCAACGGCGATCTTTACGATTTTTTGCCGTACAACACGGGAGAACTTGGTATCGCGCTCGGCGACGTCAGCGGAAAGGGAAGCGCTGCCGCGTTGTATGGCGCCGCCGCCGTGGGAATTCTGCGCAGCCTTGCTCCGCAGCATCTGGCTCCGGCGAAAACTCTGCAGAAGCTCAATCAGATTATTTGCGAGCGCCGAATCGAAGGGCGTTTCATGACCATGTGTTTTCTTTCCTGGCAGCCCGCGGAGCGCATTCTGCGCGTGGCGAATGCCGGCCAGGAGCAGCCGCTGATTTTTCAGAATGGCCGCGGCGAAAAACTTCCGCTCGCCGGTTTTCCCGTAGGCATGTTCGACGATTCCACGTATGACGAGCTTAGCCTTGTGTTGTCTCCCGGCGACATTGTGGTGCTGTACTCCGACGGCGTCACCGACACGCAAAACTCGGGCGCGCAATTTTATGGCTGGCAGCGCCTAAGCGCCGCTGTCTTCTCGCAAGCGGCACTTTCCTCCGCAGAAATCGCGGATCATTTGCTCGCCAACGTTGATGAATTTTCCGGCGGACGTCATCCCTTCGATGACCGCACCCTTGTCGTCCTAAAAGTGATATAAGAATCCTCTGCATGGCGAAAGACAAGGACTCCGATTCGCTGAATCCAGTCAGTTACACTCCAAACTTTTCGTATCGACGCGGCGCACTCTCTTGCGAAAACGTTCCGCTTGCTACGATCGCCGCGCGCGCGGGAACTCCCGCTTATATCTACAGTTGCACCGCATTCACTTCCGCTTATCGAAGATTTCGTCGCGCCTTTCGCGGCACGCCGCATTCGATTTGCTACGCGGTCAAGGCCAATTCGAATCTTTCTGTCCTGCGCGCATTCGCCCGCATGGGCAGCAGCTTCGATATTGTTTCCGGTGGCGAACTCTTTCGCTTACGGTGCATCGGCGTGCCGGGCGAGCGAATTGTTTTTTCCGGCGTAGGCAAGACACGCGAGGAAATTCGCGAAGCTCTGCGCGCGCGCATTCTGCTTTTCAACGTCGAATCGGCGGAAGAGCTCGAAATTCTCGCGAGCGAAGCTGCGCGCCGCGGCCGTTCCGTGCCTGCCGCGATTCGCGTCAATCCGGATATCGAAGCGGGCGGCCATCCACACATCGCCACCGGCCATCATCGCCACAAATTTGGCGTCGACTGGCCTGAAGCGCGGCGGCTCTATCTTCTGCACAAGGATTCGCTGTGGATCGATTGGAAGGGAATCAGCGGCCACATCGGCTCGCAGATCACAAAGGTCACGCCGTTTCGCGCCGCCGCTGCGCGCCTGGCGGGATATTTCCGCGATCTGTCAAACGAGGGGATCGCGCTTCGCTATCTCGATATCGGCGGCGGCCTCGGCATCCGTTACACCAGCGAAAATCCGCCTTCGATCGAAGAATATGTCGCCGTTTTGCCAAAATCCATTCGCGCGCTCGGTTGCCATTTGCTTCTCGAACCGGGCCGCGCTCTCATCGGACAAGCAGGCGTCTTGCTCACGCGCGTTTTATACATAAAAAGCAGTCGAGGAAAGACTTTCGTGGTTGTCGACGCGGCGATGAACGATCTGATTCGCCCCGCGCTATATGGCGCAACTCATCCCATCACGCCTGTCGTGCGTCCTCGCGCGGATGCGAAAATATCTTCCGTCGATATCGTTGGCCCGATTTGCGAATCCGGCGATTCATTTCTGCACGATTGGCCCATGCCGGAAGTTCAGCCCGGAGATCTTCTCGTGATTTGGGGCGGAGGCGCGTACGGCTTCGCGGAATCCTCAAATTACAATTCGCGTCCGCGTTCGGCGGAAATTCTCGTCCAAGGCAGCCGTTTCCGCTTGATTCGCCGCCGCGAAACCCTGGTCGATTTGATTCGCGGCGAACGCGCGTTCTGACGTTTCGTCCTATCACTCGCCTCGATGCAGAAAGCTATCCACGGCGCCCATGAATAAATCCGGCTGATCCACAAACGTCATGTGCCCGCTCTTCGGCAAAATCACGAGCTTCGAACCCGTGATCTTGTCGTGCATTTCTTTCGAGAGCGACGGGTCACACTCGTCGTGATCGCCCACAAGAATCAGCGTCGGCACGTGAATCGTCGGCAGCTTGTCGACGTATTCCACGGATTTCAAGTTCCCATCAATCACAAATTCGCCGTCCGAGCCCCACATTTCGCGGTACAAAGCCCACGCCGTCACGCCCTGCGCGATCGGATCGTAATTCGGGTCGGGATGGTTTTGATAAATATACGGGAAATATCCTTCGCCCCACGCCGCGATCATATATGCGTCCGTGTAGCGATTCTGCTGATAGGGAAGTCCGTGACCAAAAAGGCCGGCTTTCTCCATGCCGTCGATTTTCTCGCGCAACTCAGGGGACATTTTCTCTTTCATGCGCGCGAACACTTCGTTCATCTGCTTCGTGCTGGGGAACGTGCTGCACAAAATCAGATGCGTCAAATTCCTCTGATATTTCAGCGCGTAGGCCTGCGCGAGCACTCCGCCATAGGAATGCCCGAGCAGCGTGATTTTTCCCAAATCGAGCGCTTGGCGCACGTCCTCCACGTCCTCCACCATATTTTCCACCGTGTACCCGGAAGGATCGGAGAGTTGCTGCGATTTGCCCGAGCCGCGCTCATCAATGAAAACCAGCTGGTTGTGTCGCGCGAGCGGCAGCAGGTAAGGCAAAAAATAGTCGTGCGATGCCCCCGGCCCGCCGTGAACAATCATCAGCGGCGCGCCGCGACCCACCGTCATGTAATAAATCATCGCGCCATGCGCGTCAACGAATCCTTCGTGCATCGGATACACGCTGGCACTATTGGCTCTGCTGCTAGCGGCGCGGCGAACGCGGCGCTGCGTATGCACTGGCGCGGCCAACGCCACGAGGAGAATCACAAGGAATACACACGACAGAGATTTAGTTTTCATTCTGGCTGCCTCTTGTTGAGATCTTCTGCGGCGAGTCAGCAGCGCGTTCAGCGTTGCCCCCACCGCAGCTTGTTGCGAAGAACTTTGTAGTATGTCTGTTCCTGCGGCCTCACAAGTTGCACGTGATGCGGCGATTTGGAAATGGTGATGCGATCGCCGCGCTCGAGTTCAAATCCGACTTGCCCATCGAGCGTGAGGTACGCCTGCTCTTCGAGCGCGCTGAAATCCAGTTCGAGATATACGCTGTCTGGCAGCACCAGCGGCCGGTTGGTCAGCATGTGCGGGCAAATCGGCGTCAGCACAAACGCCTCCAGCACCGGATAAAGAATCGGACCTCCCGCAGCGAGCGAATATGCGGTCGAGCCCGTCGGCGTCGAAACGATCAAACCATCCGCGCGATAGAGCCCGAGGAACTGCCCGTTCACCGACAAATCGAAATCGAGAATGCGCGACAGCGCCGACTTTGTCACCACCGCATCGTTCAGCGCCTGCTGTTGCTGAATCACTCTTCCGTCGCGCAACAATTCCGCTTTCAACATCATTCGCGGGCTCAGGCGGTGCCTGCCCGCAAGCACTTCCTCGAGCAGCGGAAATGCCTCATCGATCGTTACGCTGGTCATGAAGCCCATGCCGCCCAGATTCACGGCGAGAATCGGCACTTCGCATTCGTAGAATCGCCGCGCGGCCGCGAGCAGCGTGCCGTCTCCGCCAAGCACGATCAGCAGGTCCATCTGCGCGGCCATTTCGTCCAGAGTTATTTTTGCCTGCGGATGGAAACACGATGCCGCGACGGAATCGAAGTAGACTTCGATGCCGCGCTCTTGCAGCCAGTCGGCCATGCGCGGCACCACCGCGCAAATTTCCGCCTTTCGTGGCTTGCAGAAAATTCCCGCGCTCTTGATCATCGCCTTACCAAGTCCGTTTCACCAGATTCGCCTTACCAGGTTCGTTTCGCCAAGTTCGCGAATTGTATTCTATTCGGGGAGCCGTGCGTGGAGGAAATATTCCTGATTGCCTTCTTTACCCGTCACCCGGCTCGGCCGGACGTCCAGAACCTCCAGCCCCGCTTCTCCGGCTGCTGTGCGGACGCTGGCAATTGCACGCTCGTGCAGCGCAGCGTCACGCACGATTCCGCCTTTGCCAACCATTGCTTTTGGCAGCTCGAATTGCGGTTTCACCAGGATTAAGAATACCGAGCCGCGCTTTGCCATCGCCACGGTCACGCCAATCAACTTCGTCACGGAAATAAATGAGACATCCATCGTCACCAATTCGGCTTTTTCCGCGATGTCGGCTGGCCTCAAGAACCGCGCATTATTCCTTATGGCTATCACGCGCGCATCGCGCTGCAACTTCCAATCCAGTTGCGCCGTATTGACGTCAACTGCGTACACACGTTGCGCCCCACCTTGTAGCAAACAATCCGTGAATCCGCCATTCGACGCGCCCACGTCGAGGCAGACTAATCCGCGCGCGTCCACGCCAAAATCTGCGAGCGCTCCTTCGAGTTTCAGTCCCGCCCTGCTCGCGTATTTGAAATCCGCGTCCGTGATTTCAATTCGCGCGTCCGTCGCTACCATCTCTCCCGATTTTGTTACTCGCTGGTTATCAACGAGGACTTTGCCGGCCATGACTAGCGCTCGCGCACGCTGCGGCGTCTCCGCAAGTTTTCGCGCCACGAGCGCGGCATCCACTCTGGTACGTTTTCGTTTAGAAGTAGAACGCGGCGCGTTCATAAAGTGAAATTGATTTTCGGAGCTATCCGAGAGGAGGCAAAATTGCCGCGGAACCGAAAAGGAAAATCGTGCCAACCACTAAACTATACGTCGCGGTCAGTGCGGTGGCGACTTGCATCAACCGTTGTCGCGTGGCGCTCACGGTGAAAATACCCACGGCGGATGCGGTCATCAAGGTGTTCATCAACAGGAGCCCCGCCAAAAACATTGCCAAACCGAAAAATCCGCGCGCGCGCCCGCCCAGGTTCGCCGCAAGCAAAAAAATCAACAATTGACTCGGCGTTTCCGCACCCAGCCCGTGAATCACGCCGACAAAGAACACGGATTTTTTCGTGTAGCTCCAATTCATCTCCGCGGGCCGTGCCGCAGCTTCGCCGTGAAGCGCACGTCGAACTTTCCACGCAAGCCACCGGAACGCGCTGATCAAAATCATGATTCGCGATTTCGGCGCAGCTTTTCCACCGCTGCGGAGCATCGAACCCAGCACGTAAATTCCCAGCACGACCAGCGTCAATCCGACGGCGCGCTCGGCCCAACTGTCCACCACAGGCGGCAGGGAAGTCTGAAAGAAAATCACGATGCTGCCCAGCGCCGCCACTGTGGCCGCGTGTCCCACCACGTACAGCAGTCCCATGTGCATGGCGCGCTTGCGGTCGGACTCTACGTTTGTGATGTCTGAAATTGCGGCGATGTGGTCGTAATCAAATCCATGACGGAAGCCGAGAACCGCAGCGGTGAGCAACGCAAGTTCGAGCGTCTTCGGTGCAACCATTCATTGCACGATAACAGAACATCTCACTCGCGGCAAAGCTGATTCAACGCTGGCCGCACTATTTTCTTGATGTGTCATTCCGAACGAAGCGAGAAATTCGCATCTGGATGTCTGCGGATTGTGTGTCAGGACAATTCATGGAAGAAAATATCTACGTGCGCCGCACGATCAAGTATTCGGCAATCGCATGCAGCCGCGTCGCGCGTTCGCCGTAGCAGTCGAGCTCGCGAGCCGCGCGCGCCGCCAGCTCGCGCGCAAACGCGCGCGACTTCTCAATCCCGAATAGCGCCGGATAGGTCGCTTTGTTCTGCGCCTGATCTTTTCCCGCTGTTTTTCCCAGCGAAGCCGATGACTCCTCCACATCCAGAATGTCATCGACCACTTGAAACGCCCAGCCAATTGCCTCGCCGAATCTCCGCAGCCTTTCGACGTCCTCGCCGCTCGCGCCGCCCGCCAGCGCTCCCGCGACAATCGAAGCGCGAATCAACGCCGCGGTCTTCGACCGGTGAATATATTCAAGTCCGGCTGCGCCGACAGGTTTTCCTTCTGCTTCGATGTCCGCCACTTGTCCGCCGACCATTCCGCTCACGGTCCCCGCCGCCGCGCCAATCTCCGCGATAATCCGCACGCGCCGCTCCGCATCAACATTCGCTTTTGCCAGCGTTTCGAACGCCAGCGTCAGCAAGCCATCGCCCGCCAGAATCGCCATTGCCACTCCGAATTTCTTGTGGCACGTTGGCTTGCCGCGCCGCAGATCATCATTATCGAGCGCGGGCAAATCGTCGTGAATCAGCGAATAGGTGTGAATAAATTCCAAGGCGCATCCCACCGTCGCGGCAGCGCCTAGCTCGTTCGAAAATAAACGCGCCGCCTCGTAACACAGAATCGGCCTGATGCGTTTTCCTCCCGCAAACACGCTATAGCGCATCGCTTGATGAATTGTCGCGGGCGGGGTGGTTTCGGGCGGCAGCAAACGCTTGAGCGCTGCTTCAATGATGGCTTGGTCTTCGGCAAAAAAGGCAGGCTGCGTCATTTATGTGGAGGCAACAAGCAGTAGCGCAAATTCGGCGCTGGACTCACCGTGATTGTGAATCGTCTTCATTCGTCTCGAAAGGCTCAGCTTGAATTTTGCCATCGGCCTTTCTCAGCAGAATTTCCACGCGCCCTTCCGCCTCTTCGAGTTGCTTCTGGCAATCGCGCGACAGCTTCACGCCCTCTTCGAAAAGTTTCATCGCTTCGTCAAGCGACAGGTCCGTCGATTCAAGCCGTTTCACAACTTCTTCCAGTCGCGTCAGCGATTTCTCGAACTCGCCTTTGCGCGGCGGCTCGGACGCTTTATTGGGGACAGGACTCATCGCGTTTTATCTCCGGCATGCGAGTCTAGCTCGACACTTCAATCGATGCAACCAACTCCGAATCGCTCGCCCATCTCCCATCAAGCATAACCATTCCCGCAAATTCATTTCCGAATCCGCGCTGCGGCACAGCCATCTTGTTACAATTGCGGCTGGCATGGCGACAACTATTGCATTTACTTCTGCTCCCGTCGCTCCGGCAATGTGCGGCGAACGCAGCTGCATGCCTGTTATATTTGACTCCGACCAATGATCGCCCTTCATCTCTTCGTCATTTTTGTGCTCATCGCGATCAACGCGTTTTTCGCGGCCGTCGAGTTCTCTCTCGTCGCCGTAAGGCAATCGCGTGTCCGGCAACTCGTCGAGCAAGGCGACTCGCGCGCCCGCGTTGTCGAGCTCCTTATCGCGGACATGGGCACGGTCATTTCCGGCGTGCAGGTCGGAATCACGCTGACGAGCCTCGCCCTCGGATATCTTGGCGAGCTCGCGCTGGCGAACTTTCTGGACCCTCTTTTCGCGAGAGTTCCCGGACGCTACGCTCCCCTCATCGAACACGCCCTCGCTCTTCTGATCGCATTTCTTTTGTTGACGGCGTTGCAGGTGGTGCTTGGCGAGCTTGTGCCGAAAAGTTTGAGCCTCGCCCACGCCGAACGCGTCGCTTTGCTTGTTGCGCGCCCGTTTCGATGGTTCCTACGCGCATTTCGTTGGGCTATTGTGTTGCTCAACGGCGTTGCCGGAAAATTCGTCAAGGCGCTCGGCGTAAAAATGCCACAGAGCCACTCGGCTGTCCGTTCCGCCGAGGAGCTGCGCATTCTCGTCGAGCAAGCGGGCGAGCGCGGAGTCCTTGAACCCGTTGAAGAACGTTTCATTCAGGGCGCGATGAATCTCGGCAATGTGCAGGTGCGCGAAATCATGATTCCGCGTCCGGACATCCACGCGCTGCCTTCGGACGCCTCGCTCGAAGACGTGATGAAAATCATCGCCATCACGCAGCGTTCGCGTATTCCTGTTTACGAAGGCAATCTCGATCACGTAATCGGCTTCGTGCACATCAAGGATCTCATCTGGATTTTGCTCGATCGCGCACGTCGTGCGGAAGAGAATCAGCCGCCTGCTGAATTTCATCTTCGCCACATGTTGCGCGAAGTTCTCATCGTTCCCGAAACAAAGCCCGCCATCGAACTGCTCCTCGAATTGCGCGTGCACCGCACCGGCCTGGCCATGGCCGTAGACGAATTTGGTACGATCCTCGGCCTCGTCACTCTCGAAGACATCCTCGAACAAATGGTTGGAGAAATTCACGATGAGTTCGACGTTGTTGAACATCCGCTGCACCTCGCCGACGGCTCTATGATTTTCGACGCGTCGCTGAATATCCGCGATCTCGAAGCCCAATTTCACATCGAGCTGCCCGAAAATCCGGCTTACGAAACACTCGCGGGTTTTGTTCTAACGCAGCTCGGCTTCCTTCCGCGTGGCGGCGAAACTTTCGAGGACCACGGCTATCGCTTCACGATTATGGAAGTCGAAGGCCGCCGCATCGCCCGCGTGAAAATCAAGCGCCTCGAAGACGCAGATGCATCTCCCGCGCTGGCAGAAAAGGCAAAAGGCGGGCCGCCAGCTTCGTCGCCACAAAGTGCGGAGCCAACCACTCAAAAGCGCGCGTCTAAATCCACTTCGAAAGCCGCTCGCAAATCGAAATGACGCGCTACATTTCACTTCGCCTCGTCTATTCGCTTCCCGCGCTCTGGCTCATCGTCACCATGGTTTTTCTTCTCGCGCACATTGTTCCCGGCGATCCAGTGCAGCAAATGCTCGGTGAAGGCGCCACCGCCTCCGATTTAATTCAGCTTCGCCACGCCCTCGGTCTCGATCAAACGATTCCCGTTCAGTACGGCCGCTACCTCGGCGGAGTCGTGCGCGGCAATCTCGGTGAATCATTTCGTTTTCAGCAGCCCGTGCTCGATGTTGTTCTCGAACATTATCCCGCCACGCTCGAACTTGCCTTCGCCGCGCTCATCGTTTGCTGCGCGATAGGAATTCCCGCGGGCCTGCTCGCTGCGCAGCGTCGTGGACGTCCCACCGACCACGCCGTCGGCTTTTTCACTTTGCTCGGACTCTCCATTCCGAATTTCGCTCTCGGCCCGCTGCTCATTTTGATTTTCTCCGTGCTCATCGGCTGGCTGCCGGTCAGCGGACGTGGCGGCATCTCGCATCTTATTCTTCCTGCCATCACGCTGGGAGCCGCGCTCGCCGCGATTCTCACGCGCATGGTGCGCACCTCCGTGCTCGAACAGCTGGGAAGCGATTACGTCCGCACAGCGCGCGCGAAAGGCCTCACCGAACGCGCCGTGCTGCTGCGCCACGCGTTTCGCAACGCGCTGATTCCCATTCTCACCATTCTCGGTTTGCAATTCGGCACCCTTCTCGCCGGAACCATTGTCACCGAGACGATTTTTTCCTGGCCGGGAATTGGCCGCCTCGCTGTGCAAGCCATTGAAGCGCGCGATTATCCGCTGCTGCAAGGCTGCATTCTCGTCATCGCCGTTTCATACGTCCTCGTAAATTTGCTGACGGATCTGGTGTACGCATTCGCCGATCCGCGCGTGCGCCTGCAATGAAATCACTCCGCGAGTTTCTCCGCCACAGCGTGCCGGGCAGCGTCGGTTTCGTTCTTTGCGTGATCCTGATTATTCTCGCGGTAGGCGCGCCGTGGCTCGCGCCATACAATCCCGCCGCGCAAAATCTGGTCGCGCGTCTGGTCCCGCCCAGCGCCGCGCACTGGATGGGCACCGACGAGCTTGGCCGCGACGTCCTCTCTCGTGTGATTTTCGGCGCACGAGTTTCCATGTCCGTCAGCGTCTCGGTTGTATTCGGTGCGGGAATTATCGGCTTGATTCTTGGTTCGCTCGCGGGCTATTTCGGCGGCTGGTTCGACCGCTTCGTGAACATCATTCTCATCAACGCGTTTCTTTCGTTCCCGGGAATTCTCCTCGCGATTGCGTTCGCTGCGTTTCTCGGCCCCGGCCTCGGCAACGTGATCATAGCGCTCACCATCACCGGCTGGGCGGGCTACGCGCGCCTCGCTCGCGCGCAAGTGCTGCAAGCGAAGGAAATGGATTACGTTACGGCTGCGCGTTCGCTTGGCGCGTCACACACCCGCATTCTCGTTCGCCACTTGCTGCCCAACATCATTCAACCCGTTCTCGTTCAGGGAACCATCGCGCTCGCCGGTGCGATTCTCGCCGAATCGACGCTCAGTTTCCTCGGCCTCGGCGTCCTCGCGCCCATGTCGAGCTGGGGCGCGATGCTCAACGACGCGCGCGGCCATCTTTTCGACGCGCCGCACATGGTCATTTTCCCCGCGCTCGCCGTGATGACCGCCGTCCTCGCTTTCAATTTATTGGGAGACGCCCTGCGCGACTGGATGGACCCGCGCATCCGCTCGTACCTGGTCGTCACCGACCTTGCGCGTTAGCAGTTCGTCCGTTACTTCAAGGGGCCGTATTGTCTTGGAGGGATTTCTACAAATCGCCCATTCTGCCAGCGATAACTGACGCGAATGTAACCATCAGAGCAGCAATCTCCCTCGCGCTTCGACGGGTCTTCAAAATCGAGCACAAGCAGGCCATCTCGAATAGCGATCTTAATAAGTCCTCCGTCGGCGCGCGATCCAGTTTTGAGCCAGCCCATCAGGTCTGGCCGGCTAGCCTTCAACTGGAAAACATATACATAACCCCAACCGGCCGTTCCGCCAGTGCTGAACGAGACATACATCGCGGCGACTTCCTGTCCATCACTGCCCAGGCGCCCGTAAACCACGGACTCAAGAAGAAAACGAAGATCTGGTACATGTTCTTCCGGCGCTGCACCAGCAACAGGCAGCCAACGTCCGCCGTGTACCAGTCGAACGCTCTCCTGGAATGGCAGAGGCATCCAACTCCAAGTCGACGGCACGTCTGCAGGGTCATCCCACGGATAGGTGAAATTCTTAAAGTCGACTTGGTGAATATTCGCGAACTTCGTTCTTGCGGGTGTGTGGCCAAGAAGCAGAATCAAGAAGGGCGCAACGAATAAGCGAGCCATCGTGTGATTGTAAGGCACTTGCTACGCGAATTCGACGGTGACTTCGGCGCCGCGATTCGCGCCGACAACCTTCGCCGCGCTTCCGCGATTCACGGCCACTTCGAAAAATCCGCTCGAGCCCATCAGCAGCACAGGCTCATTCGGTCCGCCTTCCGAGAACGTCTGCGCGAACTTGGAAATCTCCACATTTCCAACGCGCATCTTGAAACTCGTCCCGGCAATCACCTGCGGCAAATCCTCGGCGGCAAAATTCGTCAGCAGATTGCCGAAATTGTCGGCGCGCAGCACCACGCCCTTCACGCCTTTACCCGAAGGCTTCGGCTTCGGCAGAGAGAAGCGCACAAAATCCGTCACCTCTTCGCCAAAGGCCTGCGTCTGCCACGTTTTCGAAAGCCACGCCGCGACCGGCGAAAAAATATCGCGTCCGTGAAACGTGGTGCTCAACGGCTGCAAAAAATAATGGTCGGAAGTGATATGCCGCACGGTGAGCTGTTCTTCGCGTTCGTAGACCATCGAAAGCACGCCATTATCCGGAGCGACAAAATAGTGTGTACCCGCGCTCACCAGCAGAGGCCGCCGCTCCGTGCCCACTCCCGGATCCACCACGACCACGTGTATCGTTTTCGGCGGAAAATATTTGTACGCCTGTCCAATCACCAGCGCGCCATCGAGCAAATCGTATGGCAGCACGTGATGGGTGATATCCGCAATTTCCGCGTCGGGATT
>DATNDO010000109.1:0-8105 GCA_035606955.1 Candidatus Angelobacter sp. | reverse complement strand
ACCGTGGAGATGATCAGCGACGCAGCGGCGATTGCGGACGTGCCGATTCCCGACGAAGATCGCGAGATGATGCTCCGCAATCTCCAGAATGCGACCAAGGGTTACGACGAGATTTACGCGCTGCACATGGCGAATGGCGTTCAGCCCGCGATGGTTTTCGACCCCTTGACGAGCACGAATGCGCATTTCGAGAAGGTAAAGCGGCCATTGCAAATGTCGGCTGCGCCCGCCATCGCCGCGCGCCGCGTGCCGAAAGATTTGGAGGAGATTGCGTTCGCCACAGTGCGCGAGCTTGCGGAAATGATGCGCACGAAAAAAGTGTCGTCAACGGCGCTGACGCAAATGTATTTGACGCGCCTGAAGCGTTATGACCCGCTGCTGCACTTCGTGATTACCTTGACGGAAGACCGCGCGTTTGCGCAGGCCAAAGAAGCAGATCGCGACATCGCTGCGGGAAAATATCGCGGGCCGCTCCACGGGATTCCCTGGGGCGCCAAGGATCTGCTGGCCGTCAAAGGTTATCCCACCACGTGGGGCGCCGCGCCTTACAAGGATCAAACAATCGACGAGGATGCGACCGTCGTGAAGCGGCTCGACGCCGCGGGCGCGGTGCTGTTAGCGAAGCTGACGCTCGGCGCGCTTGCGAACGGCGATCATTGGTTTGGCGGCATCACGCGCAATCCGTGGAATCCGGACCAGGGCTCAAGCGGCTCTTCCGCCGGACCATCGTCGGCGACGGCCGCGGGTTGCGTCGGATTCGCGATTGGCTCCGAAACGCTGGGCTCGATTTCGTCGCCTAGCACGCGCTGCGGCGTGACGGGATTGCGTCCAACGTTTGGGCATGTGCCGCGCACGGGCGCCATGGCTCTTTCGTGGAGCCAGGACAAGCTTGGCCCCATCTGCCGCGCCGTAGAAGATTGCGCGCTCGCGCTCGACGCGATTCATGGCCCTGACGGCGAGGACCGTTCCGTGCACCCCGCCGCGTTCAGTTGGAACGCTCATCAGGACTGGCGGAAATTCCGCGTCGGCTTCCTCGAATCCGAATTCAAGTTTGATCGCGCCGCGCTGGAGGAACGCGTAAAGAATTTTCGCGGTGCGACGGATGAGGAGAAAGAACAGATCATCAAGTCCGCGGAATACGACCAAAAATTCAACGATGCTGCATTGGAGAAATTGCACGAGATGGGCGTGAAGATGACGGCTATCGAATTGCCGAAGCTTCCTTACCAGCCGATGGTGACGATCCTCGATGTTGAAGCCGCCGCGGCATTTGATGAGCTGACGCGCACCGGGCGCGACAAACTTCTCGTAGATCAAACGGCGGGTGGTTGGGCGAACACGTTCCGGGTGGCGCGCTTTGTTCCCGCCGTGGAATACGTGCAGGCGAATCGCGCAAAATTCCTCGCGATGCAGGCGGTCGCCAAAGCGTTCAAGGGTTACGACGTGATTGTTGCGCCGACGAATGGCGAGCAGCTCACGGTGACGAATCTCACCGGCCATCCAGCATTGATTTTGCCCAATGGTTTTCGCGGAGACGACGCGCCGCCCGCCGTCAAAGACAAAGACGGGATGGTCGGCAATTATGGCGGTCCTGGCACTCCTGTAAGCGTCACTTTCCTCGGGCCGCTTTACGGAGAAGAGAAAATGCTGGCATTCGGCCGCGCGTATCAAGACGCGACGAAATTCCATTTGCAGCATCCGAAGCTGCCGGCATAAGAACGCAGTCTCAGCGGTATGCAATTAGAAAAATTCGCAGAAACGGGAAGAGGATTTTCCGATCCGGACGCGGCGGATATGCAGCGCGGATTTTCTCAAGATACTCGGCGATGAATCGCTCGCGCTCGGGTTCTTCCTCAATCGCCTGCAAATAAGCCCGCATGCCTGTGCCTTTGTACCATTCGACCACCGCCTCCGCGTTCGGCATCACGTGGATGTACTCGGTCTCCCACAGCTCGACGCGCGAAGCAAGCGGCGCAACGAGATCGTAGTAAAACTCCGAGTCATGCGAGTGCCAATTCTTCACTCGTCCCGTGGGAAACCACTTGCGCCAGCCGAGCGACGCCGCCATTTCACGCAATAATCGATGCGCCGGACGATCGAAACTGCTGGGAATTTGTATCGCGAGAGCGCCGCCTGCTGCGACGCGCGCGAAGAGTTTGGGATATAAACCGGTGTGATCGGGAAGCCACTGGAGTGCCGCATTCGAGAAAACCACGTCGAATTGCTGCTCTTCCTCGCCGGCCCATTTGACAATATCGCCGACAATCCATCGCCCACGCGGATGCGCCTGAATTGCAGCGTTAATCATCTCGGCCGCGCGATCGACTCCGGTGATCTCCGCATCCGGCCATCGCTCCGCGAGAACTTGCGTGCTGTTGCCGGGGCCACAGCCCAGGTCAATCACATGATGAGCGTTGGGGACGGTAACGCGGGCAGCAAGGTCACGGCAAGGCTGTGTGCGCTCTTCGGAGAATTTCAGATACTGCTCAGGATTCCAGCCTGCCATTTCAGGACGAGACGTCTACTCCATTTTCGGCGCGAGTTTGAGGGGGCGCGCGAGATGCATCCAGGTCAATAATTTCAGCACCGGCCACGAGGGATCGAACTCGCCGCGAAACACGCTGAAACGCGCGGAAGTGGGATACGCATGATGGTTGTTGTGCCAGCCTTCGCCCGCCGTGATCAGCGCGATGAAGCCGAGATTCGTGGCGGTGTTGTCAAAATTGCGTTTGCCGAATGCGTGGTTCGCGCCGTTGATTACCGCGTTCAGGAAAATGTACGTAGCGGCCTGCACCAGGTAGGCAAGCCCTCCCCAGACCGGTCCGAGCAGCAGCATGAAAATCGCGACGCCTGTGATTACGCCCGCCAGCCCAAAACCAAAAATATGGCGGTCGAGCCAGCCGTTGCCAATGTCGGGAGCGAACGTCGCCAACGTCTCCGGCTGCTTCGCTTCGCGCGCGTAGTAATAGACGTTGCCGAGCAAAATGCGCCATAGGCCTTCGAGCACTGGGCTGTGCGGGTCACCCTCAACGTCCGTGTGGCGATGATGCTTGCGATGCACGGCGACCCACTCCTTGGTGTTGATTCCGGTCCACAGCCAAAGCTGCAACCGCATGGGAAATGCAACGACGGGGCTGAGATACACGCCGCGATGCGCGAGCGTCCGGTGCAAATAAATACTGGTGGCAAATGAAGACAGTTGAACGGCCACAACTACAGCGATAGCGGCATAGAGGAGATGTAGCAAAGGCGCCCTCAGTCTTTTCTGCTTCTTGTTTAAATAGTGAACGCCTAAGAATAAACCGGGGATGAAGGGCAGTCAAACGCTACGTGGCAGATTTTTCCAGAATTAGCTGCGGTCGCCTAAGAGCGAGCTTCCGTTGAAGGCTAAGTGCATTCCGCCGTGCGATGGCATGCCCTCGTCAAGCCGATAACTACTTGTTCGCACCCTTGCTTCACATGACGCCGTCTTCCGCGCTGACGCATTAGAATTCCTGTTTGCGGAGAGGGCGACACGGTTCCTCCCGTACGGCAGTGAAGTGAGGTTTTCACAATTCCGCGCGCGAGCGGGAGGGTGAAAAGAACCTCACGATACCGTGAAATTATTTCGAGGTTGATGTGATTCCGGCAGTCCGAGCCGAAAATCGGGCGAGGAGGATTTTCGATGAAAAAGAAAGTCATGAGCATTCTGGTTGCGTCTGCATTTGCGCTGGCGCTCTCATTCCCGATGGCGACCTCCGCGGATCCGGGCCCCTCACCGTCCAAGACGCCCACGGTGACGGCGTTGCACACGAACACTCAGGATCGCGACGACAGAGAGCGCCATCCAGAAATCCGCGACGCGATGAACCTGCTGAACCAAGCGCAGGATCGCTTGAGCCATGCCGCGCACGACTTCCATGGCCATCGCACAAAGGCTATGAAGCATATCAGCGCGGCGATAGAAGAGCTCAACCTCGCGCTCCGCTCCGACAGACACTAAATCCCGAATCTGCCCGCGCGAAACGCGCGGCACTTGTGGCACTAAAAAAGCGCGGCGATTCTGCCAGTTGCCGGCGACGATCGCCAGGCAAAGCAGAACGCCGCTCTTCTTTTTTCGAGGATGAAGATAATCCAGGCGGGCCAGCCTTACTACCGACTTGTTGGGCTTACTTTGGCGGCGGGCGCGCTTGATCCGGACTTGCCGGACGCAATCGCGCGAACGATTTTATTCGCGATGCCGCTGCTGATTGGGCAGGTTGTGTCGTTGATGCGGCACTCAGCCAGTGTCAACTTGCAGCCGCAAGTGCAGCTTTGGGCATTCAGGCGGTGCAACGCGATTTTCTTCTGCGCCGCCGTCAGTCCGGCAAAACTCACGCCCGGCAGTGCATTCGCGCGCGCGGCGTTCTTCAAGAAAATCTGGCCTGTGTCTTTAAAGGTTTCAATGCGCGCCGTTACCGGCATGCCCATCACCGATCGCACTTCCATATCGTAAAACTCGAAAGGATAGACGCCGACATTCTTCTGCACCACGCGGCCGTCCGTGTTGATCACGAATGTTGTCGGCAACGCGGCCACTCCGCCATATTCGCGTTCGAGTTGCGCGCTCGACATAATGACCGGATAATTGATGCCTGCTTTTTGGGCGAATTTCGCCACTTGCGCGGGCGGCGCTTCGTCTTCGGACGCGCCGATGACTTCGAGAGTGTCTTTGTACTGCGCCTGCAGCTTGATCATCTCGGGAATTTCTTCGCGACAAGGGCCGCACCATGTCGCCCAGAAATTCAACAGGACCACCTTGCCTTTCAGCGCGGCAGTCGAGACCACATTGCCGGAAAGATCGCGCACCATGAACGGGGGAGCGGACTCGGGATCCTTTGCAAAGTAGAGAACAGGCACATCCTGAGTTTGGGGGCTTGAATTTACCGCCGCTGGCAAGACGGGACGGCTGCGCTTAGCGCCCGCGCGCGCGACGGCTACGGCGTGCAACACAAAAAAGGCAGTTCCTGCCGCCAGCGCCAGCAGCACTATCGAAGCAACAATGTTCATCCGCGTCATACGCATACGATCCAATCCCACCTCGTATTATGGGGCCGACCCATTATGAGTACAAGCCAACCGGCCTGTTTGGATTCCTTATAAGCGCTCTCTTCGCTCGTTTCTAAGTGAATTGCTATGCCGATAATTTCGAAATTGCGCTGGAATCCAACGCGTCCAATTCCCCGGAGTGATCCTGAATCGGAAAGCCGCTTTTCTGCCAGGCTGCGAATCCTCCCGCCAGTGGGCGCACGCGGGTTATGCCTTGTCTTCTCAGTAGCAGCGCCACACGGGCGCTGGTGGCCTCGTTTGGTCAAGTGCAGTAGAGCACCACGTCCCGATCGCGGGGAATCTCTTGTTGGCGATGTTCGATTTCCTTCGGGTCCAGCCGCAGCGCCCCGGGAATCGTAAGCGGGTCGGCTTCAAACTCCACCGAGTGCCGCAAATCGACGATCTGAATATTCTCCCCCGCGTCCAACATGCGCTTCAACTCTTCGGGCGTAACTCG
The DNA here is from genome assembly GCA_035606955.1 of Candidatus Angelobacter sp. GTDB lineage: Bacteria > Acidobacteriota > Terriglobia > Acidiferrales > UBA7541 > DAHUXN01. The sequence continues at coordinate 2,581 of DATNDO010000109.1, read as the reverse complement.
CGCCACCCGCAAATCCCGCAGGAATCGTCGCCGCTGCATGTATTTGTATAGAATGTAGGCGGCGAGCGCGCTCAGCAGCAGGAAGATCAACATCTCGCCCAATCTCATGGCGTATTGCGCCACCCGTTCGAGCTGGTGCGAAAAGACGAAGCCCAGCCCAACGAACGTTCCCGCCCACAACAATGCACCGGACGTGTCATAAACAAGGAAGCGCGAGAGGCGCATATGAAATATTCCCGCGAGCGGCGGCGCTACGCTCGAAAGACCGGGAATGAACTTTGCAACCAGCAGTGATTTTGCGCCCAGCCGCGCATAAAGATCTTCCGTTCGCCGCGCGCACGAATCGGGCTCGATAGAAATCCGGCAAATCCAATTCATCACGCTTCCGCCGCGTCGCTTGCCAATTTCGTACCAGCAAAGATCGCTGATCGTCGACGCAACCACAGGTAACGTGAGACACGCAGCCAGATTCAAATTTCCGGCCCCGGCCAGCGCGCCCGCCGCCAGCAGAAGCGGTATCGATGGAATCGGAAGCCCGGCCTGCTCGAACAGTACCCAGACGAACAGAACCACATAGCCATGGGCCACAAGAAAGCCAATTAGAGTCTGCATAGCGGTCAATTAAGAGTGCTGGAAAGGGCTATGCGCGCGCAAGCAACAAATCATAGCGAGTGGGAACGAGCGGAACCGTCGAAAAAACAGCGAAGAAGTAGCGTAGTTCCAAAGAGGGATTCGCATTCCGAATTGGTTCAGTGAAAAACTTGAAATTGCGTCTCGTGACGAACATAACCCGCTTGCTCTCAACAGCGACCGCAGTGCGTAGGACGCGAGACCAGTGGCAGCAATCGTGCACTTGGGAATGCGGGTCGCGTTCCACAACGTGGCTCATCACACTGTGGCAGAGGAGGAAGGGGCTCGGTCACGGAGTGGTGGGTGACGTTCCCACCTGCCTCTGAGAGGGAAGCTAGGATGGATGACCCCAGACTCGGTCTCGCCTAGGCCGAGTCACGGGAACGCGACTTTTCGGGGCTGCCGATCCCAAGCGGTGGCCCCTTTTTCTGGCTTCGCGTTCCTGCCGGCACTAGCGGACTATTCAGTCCTGTTAGTTCATCGAAACTCTTCCAACGACAGGTATCTTCGCCATGCGCAGCACGTGCTCGACTTCCGTCTCCTTCAGCCGCGAAGCATCGTAGTCAAAGTGCAGCCAGTTCTTCTTTTCGTCGATGCGAAATTTCTGCAACCCGTAGGTGTTGGCGAATGAGGCGAGCGCGCGCAACTGCTCCTGCTTCAGCGGCGCTTGCAGTTCGTAGGTCATGGTCATGAATGTCATGCGCGAATTATAACACCTCAGGCTCGCTGGTTGGGATGCGGGATGTATCGCGGACGACAGCTTCAGGGGTTAAAACCCCTGAGGGGAGGACGTCACTTACGGCGGGGATGAATCCCCGCCCCGCCGGACCCGGCTTCCGCCAAGTTTCCGCGTTTCACCAACCTGCTAGAGCGATGCGTGGCGGAGGCGCAGCGCGTTTGTGATTACCGACACTGAGCTAAACGTCATCGCCGCGCTCGCGATGATTGGACTCAGTAATAACCCAAAGAGGGGATACAGCACTCCCGCAGCGATGGGTACGCCGAGCATGTTGTATGCAAACGCGAAAAAGAGATTCTGGCGAATATTGCGCATGGTGGCGCGGCTGAGCCGCCGCGCGCGAACGATGGCTCGCAGGTCACCTTGCACCAGCGTGATTCCTGCTGATTCGATGGCGACGTCAGTGCCCGTGCCCATGGCAATACCAACATCCGCTGCCGCGAGCGCAGGCGCGTCATTGATGCCATCGCCCGCCATCGCGACGTGCCGACCCTGCGCTTTCAGTCGCTGCACGACTTCCGCTTTGTGTTCGGGCAGCACTTCGGCATCCACTTCGTCGATTCCAAGCTTGCGCGCGACGCTTTCAGCGGTGGCTCGGCTGTCACCTGTGAGCATCACGAGCCGCAATCCGTCCGCGCGTAACTGCGAAATCGCTTCGACTGTTGATTGCTTCAGTGGATCGGCGACAGCGATCAGCCCGACCTCCGCTCCGTCGACAGCTACATGAACCACCGTGTTGCCGTCACGGCGTAGCGCCTCGGCGCGATCCTTGAACGCAATTTTCGAGATTCCTATCTCATTGAGCAGCGTCTGATTGCCGACTGCAACTGTGCGGCCATCAACGCGGCCCGTGATGCCTTTCCCGGTCAGCGAGCGAAATTCAGTCGCTGCCGATGGCTTAAGAGACTGGCGCACAGCCTCGGCCAGTATCGCCGACGCGAGGGGATGCTCGCTGCCTTGCTCAATGCTCGCCGCGAATCGCAGCACGTCTTGCGCGGAATGCCCGGCTACGGGTTCGATGAATGCAACGCGCGGCTTGCCTTCCGTCAACGTGCCGGTTTTGTCGAAGACAAGCGTGTCAATTTTCTCGAGCGTCTCGAGCGCTTCCGCATTCTTGATCAGCACTCCGGCCGTGGCACCTCGCCCGGTGCCAACCATGATGGCCATCGGCGTCGCCAATCCCAGCGCGCACGGGCACGCAATAATCAGCAC
>DATNDO010000108.1:0-15691 GCA_035606955.1 Candidatus Angelobacter sp. | reverse complement strand
CGAAGCCGCGATGGCCGCTGCCGAACCCCAATCCGATATGCGCGGCTCGGCGGAATATAAGCGCGTGTTGATTGGAAGTCTGGTCAAGCGCGCGATTGAGGTCGCCCTGCGGCGCGCGGGCGGAGAACATGTGGAGGCGAGCCACGAATATGTCGGACGTGCCTGAACGAGTTTCCGTGCGCGTGACTGTCAACGGCGCTCCCCACGCGCTTGAAGTTGAGCCGCGTCTGCTACTTGTCGATTTGCTGCGCGAAGAGTTGAATCTTACCGGCACGCACATTGGCTGCGACACGAGCTATTGCGGCGCTTGCACGGTGCTCCTGAATGGAGCGACGGTGAAGTCATGCACTGTTTTTGCGGTCCAGGCCGATCAGGGAGAGGTGATTACGGTCGAAGGACTGGCTCGCAACGGGGAATTGCACCCGATTCAGAAAGCTTTTTCGGAATGCCACGGCTTGCAGTGCGGGTATTGCACGCCCGGACTTCTTATGTCGACTTACTACCTGCTCTCGCGGAACCCGCATCCGAAGAGAAAAGATGTTCGCAAGGCGATCGCGGGTAATACTTGCCGGTGTACTGGCTACCAGAATGTTCTGAAGGCGATTGAAGCGGCCGCCGAATCCATGGGAAAGGGTCAAGGAAAATGAACGTCGGTTTTGGCGGGGATTTCAGCGTTCGCAAGAGTCCCGAGGAGGTATACGATTTTCTCACGGACGCTGAACGCTTCTGCCCGCTGCTTCCCGATTTTCAGAGCATGCAGAAAGATGACGACAAAAATTTCACGGTCAACCTTCGCGTCGGCATTTCGCACATACGCAGCAACGCGAAACTGAAAATGACTCTGCTTGAAGCGGTAAGGCCTCGGCACGCTGTCTATCAGGGCAAGGGCGATGCCGCGGGCGGCACCGTAACGCTTACCACGGGATTCGATCTCGAGAAGACCGCGGACGGAACGAAGGTCATTTGGAAGGGCGATTCTCAGATTGTGGGCAGACTGGCGGCGCTTGCGGGCGGTCTGCTTGAGCCGCTTGCCAAGAAAAACGCGCAAAAAATGATTGATGCGCTGCAAGCGGCGTTGGCTTGAGAGAGCGCAAACTAGCGCACAACGCAATGATTCGTAGCGGGCCGGAGGGCCTAGTGTGGTGAAAAAGAAGCGAGTTTCCGCGAAGCCAGCAAAGCGGCGCCAAGGAGCACGCGCGAGCAAGAGCACAGAGAGTGCGTCCACGAAGTGGGTGGGGCAGCCTGTCAAGCGTCGTGAAGAATCCCGGCTGGTACAAGGGCAGGGAACTTATGTGGACGACAACAAGATTGAGGGAATGTTGTATGTCTCGCTCGTTCGTTCGCCCTATGCCCATGCCCGCATCGAACGCGTGGACATCTCCGCGGCAGAACGCGCCCCCAGGGTTGTGTGTACTCTGACGGGCGCGGAAGTCGCATCTCTTGTGAAGCCCTTCCCGGAGATCGGCCCCGGAGTTGGCCAAAAAATTGTCGACCTGCCGATGGGAGTGGATAAGGTCCGCTTCCAGGGGGAGCCCGTCGCTGCTGTTGTGGCCACTTCGCGCATGGCTGCGGTCGATGCGGCCGAGTTGGTGGAAGTTGAGTATCAAAGTCTGACGCCAGTGATGGACGCAGAAACGGCGATCCGCGACGAATCTGTCCTGCATGAAGCCGCGGGAACGAATCGCAATTTTCACGATCTGTTCGAGTATGGCGACGTCGACAAGGCATTTGCGCGCGCGGCACACGTCGTTCACATTGATCGACTCCATTTCCACCGTTTCACCAGTGCTCCGCTGGAAAACAACGCGGTCATCGCCCAATGGAATCCCAAGCAGGAGCGCATCGATTTTTGGACCAACAACTCGTTCCCTGCATTCGCCGTGCAGTTCCTTTCGCCCGCGTTGGGTGTGCGCATCGACCAAATGCGCATGCAGAGCCTGGACATCGGCGGCGGTTTTGGAATCAAGATCACGAATTATCCGTACATGGCGATTTGCGCTCTCGCCTCGCGAAAATGCGGCGGCCGGCCGGTTAAGTGGACGGAGACGCGCACCGAGCACATGCTGGCAAGCGCGCACGGCAATGAACGGACATTTCTCGATACGCGTGTTGCCTTGGATGAAAAGGGAGTTATCACCGCCATCGAATCGCGCCACATAGATGATTGCGGCGCGTATCCTCGCTACGAGCCCCTCGGGTGCATCATCTGGGCGCAAGTTTTGCCGGGGGCGTATCGCATCCGCAATATGCGCATCGATTTTTCGCAAGCTTGCACGAACAAGTGCCCCGTGGGCCCGAATCGCGGGTATTCGCGCATGCAGCACTTGTGGTTCCTCGAGCGGGTGATCGATATTTGCGCACATACCTTGAAGATTCCGGCGGACACCATGCGCCTCCGGAACTACATTCGCCCGGACGAATTTCCCTACACCACTCCAAATGGTTGCGTGTACGACTCCGGGAATTATCCGCGCATGCTGGAAATCGCAAAAAAACTGATTGGCTGGGACGGGTGGAAAAACAAGCAGAAGAAGGCGCGGGAAGAGGGCCGCTTGCTCGGCATTGGCATTGGAACCACGCTCGATTCTGGAACCAACAATTTCGGCCAGGCGCAGATCATCAATTCCTATGCGCCATATTCGGGGCAATCGAAAGCCGCCAACGTCAAGCTGGATATTTACGGAGAAGTCGTGGTCAGCCTCGGCTCCGTGCCGCAAGGTCAAGGGCATGAAACCACCGCCTCGCAGGTGGTCGCCGATGTGTTGGGGATTTCACCGGAAATGGTGAACGTTCGCCCCGGATTCGACAGCGAGGCCAATGTTTACACGGGGCACACGGGAACGTATGCCAGCCAATTTGCGGTCAGCGGGCTTTCGGCCATTCATGGCGCCGCGGAAAAGCTGCGTGCGGAATTGGGCCGCTTGGCAGCGTTTGCGCTGAAAGCCAAAGAGAAAGATCTGGAATTTGGCTTGGGAGCGCAAGGACCGGAAGTGCGCGTGAAGAAGACGAAGAAGTCCATTAATTTCTGGGGGCTTGCGAATCTGATCAATGTGAACAATGCCGGGCTGCCCAACAGCCTCTCCGACATCACGCTGAATTGCCGGTACGTCTACAAAGCTCCGTTCAAGATTCCCGATTTGAAGCGCAAGTACGGTAACTTGACGCTTACTTATGCGGCGCAACTTCACATGGCCGTGATTGAGCTGGACCGCGAAACTTTTCAGCCTAAAATTCTCGCCTATGCCGCGGTCGACGATTGCGGGAAGACGATCAATCCAATGATCGTCGAGGGGCAAGTGCACGGCGCCACAGCTCATGGCATCGGGGCTGCGTTGATGGAAAACTGCGTATACGCCAAGGACGGCGACATGCTCGCCAGCACGTTTAGTGATTACACGCCCATCACCGCAATGAATATGCCCGATATTCTGTACGGACATCTCGAAACGCCTTCCCCATTTTCTTACAATGGCGCGAAAGGAATGGGAGAGGGCGGCGCCGCTCCGGTGCATACCGTGTGCGCGGCTTTGCAGGATGCTTTGTTTTCGAGCGGAGCTCTCATCGACGATTCGCACAATTCCGGCGACAGCCTGTTCCATTCCGTGGAGCGTGCCCGCCAAGGCCAGGGCATGCAGCGAATCCGTGTCGAGCACCGGCGCGGAGCCGCCTAGGGCGATCGAGGTTCGAATCGGGCGGCAATTTTCGCCTCGGAATCCTCTTTTCCGAAAAAATTGGCGCGAAGGTAAAACACACAGCAATGCGCGTTTGCATCATCGGTTGTGGCGCAATCGGCAGCCTCTATGCTGCGCATCTTGCGCGAGTCGCGGAAGTCCATGCATTCGTTCGGCGGCCGGAACACGCGAACGCTTTGAACAAGGACGGCCTGCGCGTCTCAGGAAAGCACGAATTCACGGCTAAGCTCAACGCCACGGCAAACCCCGAGAAGATTCCCGAGTGCGACTTGGGAATCGTCTGCTGCAAGGCTACGCAGACGGTGGGAGCAGTCACGCCTGTGGCTACGCTTTTTCGAAAAGGCACGGTGCTCTCCGCGCAGAACGGTTTGGGATGCGAGGAAATGATCGCGGGTATAACCGGAGCTCCCGTTATTCGAGGTACCACATTTATGAGCGGGACGCGCCACAGTGACACGCATGTGCAATACGAATTGGACACGCCGACATGGATGGGGCCTTTCGAGCCGACGCACACGCCTTTTACCAAAGTGCGCGAGGTGGCCGACCTGATTGTGGCATCGGGCCTGAAAGCAGTGGCGCTGGAAGATGCCCGTCCGGCCCAATGGTCCAAGCTGATTTTCAATGCGTCCGTGAATGCCGTTTCGGCCTTGACCGAGCTTCCACACTGCCGCGCATTTGCTGAAACTGCCCAATTCTCCGATCTTGGACGGCTGCTTCACGATCTGATCGACGAAGGCAAGCGGGTTGCTGCCGGATTAGGCATCATTCTCCACGAAGATCCATGGGAGATGAATAAAGTGGGAGCGCAAACGGACCATCCGCCGTCTATGTTGTACGATGTGCGACACCACTTGCACACGGAAGTGGATTTCCTGGGCGGAGCAATCGCATGCGAGGCTGCGAATCACGGCTTGAGCGCTCCGCTGCACACGGCGCTCTATCGCTTGATTAAGGGCAAGGAATTGTCTTGGACTTGGAAGCACTCCGCACCCGCATAGGTCGCGCGGAATTAGCGTACAGTCGTTTTCGGTTTAGAAAGGGTTGGGCGTGGGCTACGCGCTGGACCAGAAAAAATGGGAACGTGTGCGCCAGATGATGGCTCGGCACGATCTGGACGCGCTGGTCGTGCGGGCGCCGGATAATATTCTCTACCTTACGAATTATTGGACGATGAAGGGATACGACATCGCGATTTTTCCGCGCGAAGGCGATCCTACGCTGCTCGTCATCGAACCGCAGCACCAGGAAGCGCAGCGCACGGCCTGGAACAAAGACGTTCGCTCCTTCCGTTTCTATCATCCGCAGGATCCGCGTCCGCCGATGTCGCGCTCGCTCGACCAGTGCCTCGATGTTCTTCGCGAAAGGAAATTGACAGGCCGCGTGGGTGTCGAGCTCTCGCAACTGGCGCAGATTTGCGACCGCATGGTTGGCGAGCCCAGCCTTTACACGCAGGGCTATTTCGACGCGTTTCGCGGCGTTGCAAAACAAGTGGTGGATGCGACTCCGCTTCTCGCCGAGGTTCGGGCCATTAAGACGGAACAGGAAATCGAGCGGATGAAGGTGGCCAACGAACTTGCAGCCATTGGCATGAAGCATGCCCGCGTGGAAATGAAGCCTGGCATGAAAGAAAGCGAAGTGGCCGCCATGATCGAGGGTCACATTCACGCGGTCGGCATTGGCTACAAAGGAAAAGTCGAGATGGCGCGCGCCTTCACTCTCGTCTGGTCCGGCAAAGGTATTGCCACGTTCACCGCCACCAGCCATCGCCCGATCCAGAAGAACGAACCAACGCTCGTGGAAATCTGGGTCTGCGCCGACGGTTACTGGACCGATCTGACAAAAAATCTCTGTCCCGGCAAGCTGACTCCCGAATACGACAAATTGCTTGAGCAACTTCTCGTGATATTTAATGACGCCGCGAATTATGCGCGTGACGGAGCCAATCTCGCCGAACTCGACCGCAGAATCCGCCAGGGGATTAGCACTGCGGGATATCCTGGCCAGCCGTCGCATCCCGTGGCTCATGGCGTCGGCGCGCGCGCGCACGAACCGCCGTTCGCTCATCAAGCCGCGCCAGCGGAGATGCGCAAAGGCATGGTCCTCGCCATCGAGCCGGGAATTTACTGGGAAGGCGGCGGCGGTTTGCGCCTGGAAGATAATTTCTTGATCACGGAAAAGGGCAGCGAAAAACTTTGCTCTTATCCGGATGATTTTCGTCAATGACAAGGGAGGCCGTTTCTGCCATGAAAGCGGATCTCGCGCAGGCGATTCTCGCGCAAGTGAACGAGGAAGAGATCGTCTCGATGTCATGTGACGTCGTGAACATTCCCAGCCCGACTGGCGAAGAGCTTGAAATGGGGAAATACATGCGCGCAGCCCTCGAAGCCGCCGGGATGGACGTTGTTTGGCAGGAAGTCGAGCCGGGGCGTGCGAACGCTGTCGGTCTGTGGGAGGGAACTGGCAACGGGAAGAGCTTGATGTTCAACGGGCACATGGACACGTCGAACACGGGCCGCGAGACTTATCTCACAGGGCTTGGCTACAAGCCGAAAGCCGTCGTCAAGAATGGCATGATTTACGGCCTCGGAATTTATAACATGAAAGGTGCGCTCGTTTGCTATACGCAGGCCGTAAAGGCTCTGCGCCGCGCCGGAGTAAAGCTCGACGGCAGCGTTTTGATTGCAGCCGTTGCTGGAGAAATCGAAAAGACTCAGTGGGGAGACGAATTCGTTGGAAAGGAATATCGCGGCTACGGTGTCGGAACGCATTATCTGGTCAACCATGGCATCCTTCCCGACATGTGCATCCTGGGCGAGCCCACCGATTTACAGATGGTTCTCGCTCACTACGGTTCTCTGTGGGTGCGATTGACGACACACGGCCTTTACGTGCACACGGCGTTCAGTCAAAGCCGCCAGCGTGAAACTTCGATTCGCCGCATGCAGGACGTTCTTGCCACCGTGTACGAGTGGGTTCCATCGTGGGAGGCGAAATCCTCCTACGCAGGTCACAAAGGAATTGTGAACGTGGGATGCATTCGAGGCGGGCACATTTGGCGCGCCAGCCGGACTCCCGAACGCACGGATTTGTGCCTGGATCTTCGCGTGCCTCCCACGATGCCGATGCAGGAAGCGCGCCGCGCCGCAAAGCAGCTTTTTTTGGACCTGCGCAAGCGTTATCCGGACTACGGACTGGAGTTCGAGACCTACGTTTCCGTGCCGGGCGCGCAGATCAGCGAAGATCACGTTCTCGTGAAGACAATCGACTCGATGCATACGCGCGTAATGGGCAGCGCTCCGAAGCGAACCACCGTGCAGTGGTGCTCAGATGCATCCGTCATGACTCGCTACGGCATCGAAACCTTGAACTACGGGCCTTCCAGCGGCGAACGGGATCAGGAAGGCGAGAAGGTCGCGATTCAAACGTTGGTCAATGTGACGAAAGTGTATGCGCTCGCGGCTGCAGAGATATGCGGCGCGACTGTTTGAATTATTCCGCTCCGTCTTGTGATTACGTGCAAGGTCAGCGGGAACTTTTTTTTGGAGAAAAATTAGTTCATGGTGAGTAACCAGGAAATCGAGCGCCGTTACGCCAACATTCGCGCTGCAATGGCTGCGGAAAAGATTGATGCGCTCCTAGTCTGCGGAAATGAATATACCGGCTTTGAAGGCGCTGTTCGCTACGTCTCCGATTTCGAGATCGTGCACCGCTACGTGTACGTCTTGATTCCGCTCGATGACGATCCGCTTCTCCTGTTTCCCCGCGAAGCTCGTTGGATCGGCGATAAGAGCAAACCCTGGGTAAAAGAGCACGTGTGGGCGGACGTTCCCGGGCAATGGTTGCTTGAGCGCGCCCAGACGAAACGCTGGAAACGTCTGGGAATTTACGGCATGAATTTCATCATGCCGGTGCGGGATTATCGCGCTCTCGCCGGAGGCTCGCTCGAGTTGGTTTCCTTTGATAAGAGCTTTGACGCAGTGCGCGCGGTCAAGAGCGCTGAAGAGCTTGCTGAAATCCGCGATAGCATGGACATCATCCTCGACGGTTTTTGGGCTCTTCTGAAAGCGTACCAGCCCGGAAAGACCGAGGCTGAAATCATGGCGCCGGCCGTCGAGCGGTTTTTCGCGCGCGGTGCCGGACTGCGCATGATGAATATCGTGCTTTCGGGAACAGGCGGCGAGGCGGAAGCGCACTTCAAGGTTCCCGGGAATCGGACTGTCGCTGCCGACGACTTGCTGCTTTATTCGCTTGAACTCGCGGGCGCCGCTGGCTATTGGGTGGAATTTTCGCGGCCTCTCATTCGCGGGAAAATCAGCGCGCGCACCGCCGCCATGGCGGAAATTTACCCGGAAGCCCGGGAAGCAGCGCGCAAGAAAATGCGCGACGGAGAACTGGCCAGCGCAGTGCATCACGCCGCGGCCGAAATCTTCGAGAAGGGCGGATTCGGCTTGGGCCATCTTTCGGGGCATTCCATCGGTACAACCATGCTCGAATATCCCGCGATTGGCGCCGAATCTCGCGTCGAACTCCGCGAGAATATGATTTTCAGTTTTCATCCACAGGTCGTTGATGCGGATGGGAAAGTTTGCCTATATACGCAGGACACATATCGCGTCGGCAAGACGGAGGGCGAAAATCTCGCGGATGTTCCTTGGAAATTCTTCGACGGAACTGAAAGGCCCGGGTAACGGTCGATGAAAATATGCGTCGTGGGCTGCGGCGCGGTGGGCAGCATTTTTGCCGCTCATTTGGCGCGGAAGGGCGAAGCGGAGGTGTATGCCTACGACGTCGCGAAGGAGCACGTCGAGGCCATCCAAAAACACGGGTTGCGCATTTCCGGCGCGGCCGATTTTATCGCACCCGTTAAGGCCACCACCAACGCGCACGAAATTCCCATTTGTGATTTTGGAATCGTAGCCACAAAAAGCACTCACACGCGCACTGCCATTGCCGCCACGGCTCATCTTTTTCCGGAGACCGCCGCCGTCTGCTCCGTGCAGAATGGCGTTGGCAACGAGGAAATTCTCGCCGAGCACGTTCGTTACGTGATTCGCGGAACCACATTCCCGGCGGGCCATGTCATCGAACCCGGCCACGTCGGCTACGACATTCAGGGCGATACATGGATCGGGCCCTTCGAACCGAGTCACACTCCCATGGACCGCGTGCAGGCGCTCTCGGATTTGCTCAATCGCAGTGGCTTGCGCATCATTCCGCTCGAAGATGCTCGCGGCGCGCAGTGGACGAAGCTGATTTTCAATGCTGCAACGAATCCGGTTGGCGCTCTTACGCTTCTTCATCACGGCGCCGCCACGCGCCTGCCCGCCACCGGGCAATTATTCGATGACCTGATATCCGAAGGCATGGCGATCGCCAAAGCCCTCGGCATCGAACTCCACGGCAATCCGCGAGACCTCGTGCAGAGGGGCGCTTCCGCTCCCGGTAAACACAAGGCGAGCATGCTTCAAGACGTCCTCGCGCATCGTCAAACGGAAGTGGATTTCATGAACGGCGCCATCGTTCATTGGGGAGAGAAGTTGGGAATTCCCACTCCCTTAAATAAAACCATGTGGGCATTGATTAAGGGAATCGAGCACTCCTGGACGAATCCCTGATACTCAATCTTACGAAGGAGTTAAAAAGACATCATGAGCGTTCCTTTTCGCGTTGGGGTTTTGCAACTCAGCATGGAGCCGGTCGAAGAAACAGTACGGATGGCACAGGCCTGCGACCGTGCCGGGTTTGATACGTTCTGGCTTGCCGAAGCATACCCGTGGTGGCGCAAACATTCGATGGAAGCGCGGTCTTCCACTTCCATTGCGGCTATCGCCGCTCGCGAAACCAAGAAGATCGGTATCGGATGGGGAATTATCTCGCCCTATACACGGCATCCCGTACAGATCGCCATGGAAGCGCGCGTTCTCCAGGAAATGGCTGGCAGGGGGCGATTCATGCTGGGCCTGGGCGCTTCGAAGATTTTTATGAAGGAAATCGGCGAAGGAGAATCCGGAAAGGGACCAGGGCCGGCGACCTTCATGCGCGAGAGCATCGAGATTATCCTCGGTGTCCTCGGTGGTGAAGAATTCACCTATGACGGCAAAGTTTTTTCAGCGCGGATTCCCGCGCTTCGCAGCGACGCTCACGTGCCTCGCTTTCCAGTTCCAATTTACATCGGCGCCACGGGCCCCGTCTTGCAGCGAATGGCCGGGTCGCATTCTGACGGCTTGCTTACCGCTAGCATTACAACGCCGGGATTCGTTCGTTACGCGCGTGAATCGATGCTGGAAGGCGCAAAATCGGCCGGTAAAAATCCCGCGAATCTCGACCTCGGTTCGGTGGTTGTGGGGAGCATCAACAAGAATCGCGCAAAAGGCATGGAAGGCGCCCGCGAGATGGCCGCGATGTACCTGGCGAATAAAGTACAGAATATCCGGGGCTCGGCCGATGTGCTGTTGCAAAAAGCCGGGCTAACGTTCGACGAGATCAAGCCCATCGCCGAGGCCATGGAATCGGGCGGGCGCTTGGCGGCGGCACGGGCGGTCACCGATGATGTTCTTGCGAAAGTCTGCCCTATCGCGGGAACTCCCGAAGATTGCATCCAGCGGATTGAGCAATATCGCGACGCTGGATGTTCCCACATACTGCTGGAGATCTGGGGAGATGACCGAACCGAGCAAGCCCGCCTGTTCGGCGAAGCCGTCTTGCCGCATTTTCACCGCTGACGAACGGAAGCTGGCGCAGCCGGCGCTGAGAATCCTCGCGGCGCAATTCAATTGAGCTTCGGCGAGGATTCGCAGACTTGCTGCACGATGGCTCGAAATTCAGAATCTGTCAGTAAGCGGCGCGCGGCAATTCCTTTGCTCTTGACGGCGGCGAGAACCGACGGCCGCTGCGACTCGGAAACTTGAAGCCCAAGCTCTTTCGCTTTCAGAGCGATGCTGTCGAGTCCGCTCTTTTTCCCCAGGACAATTTGTCTGCGCGCCCCCACCAGATCCGCGGAAAATGGTTCAATCGCTTCCGGAACGTGAAACTGGCTGGCCACGGCGCCGCTTTCGCGCACGAAAAGATTTTCGCCAACCACAGGTTTCCACGGTTCCAGCTGATATCCGGCGGCCTCGCGCACCGCGCGAGAGACTTCGCGAATACGCGTCAGATCCATTGCCACAGGCACTCCGTAGAGACACTTTAGCGCCAGCGCCACTTCACCCAGGTCGGCATTGCCCGCGCGCTCGCCCATTCCGTTGATGGTTCCCTGAATCCACGTGGCCCCCGCGCGAACCGCGGCCACCGCGCACGCCGTCGCCAGGCCGAAATCGTTGTGCCCGTGAAAATGCACGGGAATTTTTTCTCCCAGCCACTCCCGGACTTTTCCCACAAGGAATTCAACGGCCTCCGGGCCGCACGCGCCAATCGTGTCAACGATTACCGCCTCGTCGGCGCCTGCCTCGTGCGCGGCGCGGTAAATTGTCCTAAGAAAGCCGAGATCGGCGCGCGTCGAGTCCACCGGGAAGAAGGCCACATAAATTCCGTGTTTTTTTGCGTACGCCACTGCGTCGGCCGCGCGGCGCACGGCCTCCTCGCGAGAAATTCCGTAGGCCTTCAGTTTGATGTCGCTCGTAGGGATTTCAATAACAGAGAATTTCAGATTCAGACGCGCCACTTCGTCGACGTCCGCACGTGTGGCGCGGCCAAAGCCCCAGATTTCGGCCTTCAAATTTGCTTGCAGGATTAACTGAATCGCTTCGCCATCCTCGGACGACACTCGCGGGAATCCCGCCTCGATCCGGCTGATACCGAGCCGGTCCAGCTGTTTTGCCAATTCCAATTTTTGCCGTGGATCGAGCACGACACCCACCGTTTGTTCGCCATCGCGCAGCGTCGTGTCGTAAAACCGGATTTGCTGCGACGTTGACAGTTGTGGCCGAACGCCCGCCTCGCGGTTCAGCGCGCTGGTCCAGACTTTGTTGTTTTGCGGCGGTTGTGACATGAAGAATATCCTTGCGGCTCGCTAAACGGCCGCGGCGTTTTCGCTGTACGCCTGTTTCCAGGAAATCACGGGATTTCGCAGGATCCCGATCTTCTCAATCTCGCACTCCATCACGTCGCCGGGCTTCAGATACCAGGCCTTGGGGTCGCCGCTGAACGCCGCCACTCCGGAAACCGTCCCGGTCGAAAGCACGTCGCCTGCGCTGTAACCCATCGGCGAGTAATGCGCGATTATCTCAGGAATCTTCACCGACATTTTTCTGGAATGCGATTTCTGACGCACTTCGCCGTTCACCCGCAGCTCCATAGACAGATTATGAGCATCAGGAATTTCATCAGCCGTGACGATCCATGGGCCCAGCGGACAAAAGCTGTCGATGCCTTTGCAGAAACTGAAAACTCCCGATTTCATTTCGCGCCGTTGAATGTCGCGCGCCGTCACGTCGTTGAAGATGACGTATCCGCCGATATAGTCCCCGGCCTGTTTCGCCGAAAAGAATTTCCCGGACTTTTTCAACACCACGGCCAGCTCGAGTTCATAATCCAGTTCTTCCGTGATGTGCTCCGGATAAATCACCGGCTCGCCCGGCCCGATAATCGCGTCCACATTCTGAAAAAAAACAATCCACGGCAGCACGGGATGGGAGAATCCGGCTTTTTCCGCTTCTTCGTGGTGCTCTCTGAAATTACCGGCGGTATGGAAGAATTTCTTCGGCGCGATCGGAGCCCGCAATCTCACCGCGTCGCGCGCGTAGGTTATCGTTTCGCCCGCTGGACCGGTCAACTCCGCGCCGGCTGCGGTGGCAAATTGCAGCGCTTGTTTCGCCGCGTCCAGACTTCTGTCGCCGCCTTCGAATAATTGCCGCATTTCTGGAGGAACACGCGCTGCGGCCATGCGCAGATAAGCGCCCTCGTGCTCCTGCTCACGCAAATACATCGCGTAAGCAAGATTGAGATCCGCCACCGACCCATTTGGCGTAGCCGCGCCGACCCTCCGACGATGCGCTGCGTCTTCGAATGTCACCAGTTTCATAGGGTCGCGAGTCCTTCCTAAAGTAAAAACGCATGTAAGCAAAATGGCTTTTCATCTTACAGTCCAGTCGCTGTTCCTGTCCATCAAGGAAGGGAATTTCGACGAAGCGCCTAGACGGTTTTGTCCTTCGAATAGCAGATCTGTTCCAAATTGCATTCGATGCAGCGTGGTTTTCGCGCTTGGCAGACGCGCCTGCCGTGCCAGATGAGCTGGTGCGAAAAGAGAATCCAGCGGTCCTGCGGAATCACCTTCATAAGGTCCTGCTCGATTTTCTTCGGGTCGGTATTCTTCGTCAGGTCCAGCCGTCCGGATACGCGTTGCACGTGCGTATCGACCACCAACCCCGACGCGATCCCGTAGGCCGTACCCAGCACCACGTTCGCCGTTTTGCGCGCCACGCCGGGAAGTGTCAGCAATTCATCCATCGTCCGAGGTACCATGCCGCCGAATTCCTCGATAATGCGTTTGCTTGCGCCCATGATGGATTTCGTTTTGTTCCGAAAAAATCCCGTGGGCCGAATGTCTTGCTCCAGTTCCCGAGCATTCGCGTACGCGAAATCCTTTGGTGTCGGATACTTGGGGAAAAGTGCTTTCGTGACGATATTGACCCGTTCGTCCGTGCACTGAGCCGAGAGAATCGTGGAGATAAGCAGCTGAAAAGGATTCTCGTGCCGCAGGGCGCAAGTCGCGGCAGGATACGCTTCATCCAGTTTCTTCAGAATCGTTCGAACGCGCTTCAGGTCCGTCCCTCGCGCCGCCATTCCGCCGCGAGCGGATGTTCTTTTCACGCGTTTATTTGCCTTGATTTTCTTAGCCATGGCGCTGCGGCGAAGAAATATACCACACGGCGCGCAACTCGGCTTCGCTCTCGATTGCTCGACGATTGGAACGCGCGCGAATCACGCATAAACGAGCCGAATGAGTTCGCAAAACTGCTGCGCGCACGCAATTGAAAATCCTGCCGACGTCTTGACTCGCGGAGCGCCTCACCATAAAGTATTATTTGCCGTGCGATGAATCGTGGCCGAAGCCTCTAGTCTGCTTCAGCGCTTAGTCTTCGACGAGGTTTTCTTGGCAATTTGTGCGGCAGGCTCATTTCCCAACGTTGCGCCCGTAGCTCAGCTGGATAGAGCGTCTGGCTACGAACCAGAAGGTCGGGAGTTCGAATCTCTCCGGGCGCACCATCTCTCTTGTTGTTGCTGATTCTCAAAAAAATTCAGGAATCTTCCCTGTTCCCGCCAGTTTACTTGTTTGCCCCTGCGCCCGGCGCGGTACGTTGCGCGGGGGTGGCTAATGAGCCCGGACCGGGTTCCGGCACGGGCTTGGGCATGTCCTCTGCCTTGTAACGAGGTACCATTTGATCGGCCATCGCCACTGCGTACACGGCCGATGCAATTTCCACCGCGCCTTCGCGTACGTCCTCCTCGTAAATCCGTTCGTACGTGTCCAGATTCGTGTGGTGCGTGAAGCTGCCGTAATCGAACGGGTCCTGCGCCAACCCGATGCCCGGCAGTCCGGCGTTATTGAATGAGGTGCTGTCAGTCCCGCCCGTTGCTCGGCTTGCGCTTGCGCTCACGCCCGTGAATCCCCAATTCTGAAACGGCATCAGCGCGTCGCGAACCATCGTAACCGCGTCCGCCGGACCAAATACGCTCGCACCTCTGGGCTTGCCCGTGCCGGAATCAATGTTGAAATACGCATCCAATTTTGCGTACTCCGGCTTGGGATCTTCGAAGCTGCCAAAGTGCTGTTTGACGTACGCGAGCGAGCCCAGCAAGCCCTCTTCTTCGCCGCTCCACAGCGCCACACGAATCGTCCTTCGCGGTTTCACGTGAAGCGATGCCAGTATCCGCACCGCTTCCAGCATCATCGACGAGCCGATGCCGTTGTCGGTGGCGCCGGTCGCGTCATGCCAGGAATCGTAGTGGCCTCCCAGCATTACAATTTCATCTTTCTTGTCGGTGCCGGGAATCTCGCCAATCGCGTTATAGACGGTCGTGCCCTCGGGGTACTCCTTGTTTTGAATGTTGATGCGCAGCGTCACCGGCGTGCCGTCGGCGAGAATGCGCGAGATGCGCCCGTAATCGTCATTGCGCATCACCAGCGTGGGCACAGTCCTCGACCAATCGTAAGTATTGTTTTGCTGCGCCACGATCACTCCGTGCGTCCGGCCCGCATCATTGATTCGCACCAGCGCTCCATTGTCGACCAGGAACTGATCGACCGCCCTCGCAACTTCTTGCCGTGACAATTGTCCCGGCCCCAGCGGTGGCGGCTGCGGACGATTTCCAAATGGATTGCGCTGCGGATTGTTGGGATCGAAGCGCGCTTTCCATTCGTCCTCCGGTCGGCGCATCGGCGCGGGATCCATCTCTTCTGGCACTTCCACATGATTGCCCACCAGCACGATCGCTCCGCGAACTCTGTCCTTCATGGAATTGAGGTAGGCGTCAAGTTCCGCGCGCGTGGGCTGTTGCGGCCGCTCTTCCTTCTGCGGTTGCGGCATCGGTGGCGGCGCCCAAGATGGTGCGGCTGGCGCAGCAGCGCCGGGCCTGCCGCCAAATCCGCCGCCTGCGGCGAGTCCCGGCGGGACCAGCATCACAACACTCGCTGTAACTGTACCTTGCGTGCTCGGCGTCCAGGCCAGCGGCTCGACCATTAATTGTCCATGGAACGGAGAAACAGCTTCTGCCGAAAGTTCCATGTTTTCCCAACCGGGGACGGGTGTCGCGGCGGTCGGCGGCTGAAAAGTCCACGGCTCCAGGTGCGCGTTTTTCAATCCCCACGAGGTCATCGTTCGGACCGCCCAATCATCCGCCGCCTTCAAGTTCGGAGTGCCCGTTACGCGCGGACCGTAAACATCGGCGACTTCATGGATGATCCACATGATCTTCGAATTATTTGTCTCTTCGGCGCGGATTTGCGCGTACATATCGGAAAGTGCCGGAGCCTGCGCCACTAGCGGCAGCGCTGCCAG
>DATNDO010000122.1:0-5495 GCA_035606955.1 Candidatus Angelobacter sp. | reverse complement strand
GAAAAATATTCGCCCGTCACCATCATTCCGTTCGCCAGCGTCGGCTCGCCGTTGATTCCCACCGTCATGTTCTGATCGTTGAAACCCAGCGGCACCCAGGCGAAGACGCTCGAAAGTTCTTTGTTCTGTCTGCGGAATTCGTCGAACGCCGGATAGGAGAAGGAAAATTTCGAATCGTTGCCGGTTTGCCCGAACTGCGGCGGCCATTTGTTGTCGTCCCATTGAAACAGAACTAGCTGTTGCGGATCTTTCACCGGCAGCGTCTTCAGCATCACGGCGTTAATCAAGCTGAAAATCGCCGTGTTCGCGCCAATGCCGAGGGCGAGAGTCAGCACCGCCACGACCGTGAAGCCAGGCGACTTCGCGAGCATCCGAATGCCATATTTTAGATCGTTCCAGAGCGCACCCATCTCGCCTCCTATTCGTAGCGCAGCGCAATCATCGGGTCAACGCGCATCGCGCGCCGCGCTGGAATATAGCAAGCGATTAAGGCTACGCCGAGCATCAGGGCCGAGACACTGGTGATCGTCGCGAGGTCAGTGGCTTGCACTTCGAATAACAAGCTCTGCAAGAGCCGGCCCAGGCTCAACGCGAGAATCACGCCTATCGCGGTGCCAGCCAGCACCAGCTTCATTCCGCCACCGAGAATCATGCGTAGAATGTCGCGAGGCGTCGCGCCCAGGGCCATGCGAATACCGATTTCATTGGTGCGCTGGCTCACCGAATAGGCGATGATTCCGTACAGCCCCACCGCCGCGAGCGCCAGCGCAAATGCCGCAAACAGAGCCACCAGCAGCGCTGAGAATCTTGGCTGCGATACGGACGAAGCGATGACGTCCTGCATCGTGCGTACCGTAGAAAGCGCTTCGTTTTTGTCGAGCTGGCTTACAACATTTTGCATAGCCGTGGCCGTGCCGCCCGGACTTACCGTACTGCGGACGACGATGTTCAATCCGCCGTAGGAATTCTGCGCTACCGGCACGTACATTTGCGCTCTGCGAGGAGCGTCAAGCGCATCGTGATTCACAGTTCCCACCACGCCCACTATAGTGGTGATGTTCGTGAAGGCAGAAGAGGAGCCAGAAGCAAGAAATTCGATGCGCTTGCCAATGGGATTTTCGCGCGGGAAATATTCTTTTGCGAAGGCATCATCTACGACGATCACGGCCGGAGCATCCGCTGTGTCACTCCATTGAACCCAGCGCCCCGAAAGAAGCGGAATGCCCATTGCCTTGAGGTAACCTGGCGTGGCCTGGCGGAACTGAGCGTCTTCAAATTCGCTTGCTGCGTAGACGCGGCCTCCAATACGAAAGACATTGTCGCCAGGCTCGCCTGTCAGGGGCAGCTCAGAGATAGCGCCCGCCGCTTGCACACCCGGCAACGCGCTGAGGCGTTTTTCAAATTCCTGCATGAACGCGCCGATTTTCGCCGGTGCTCCATAAGTTCGTTGCGGCAGATTCAGTTGAGCAGTGACCGCGTTCTGCGGTTTGAATCCCGGGTTGACGTGGACCAAACGCCAAAAGCTTTCGACCAGCAATCCGCCGCCGGTCAGGAGTCCCAGCGAAATCGCGATTTGTCCGACGATCAGCGCGCTTCCGAGCGCCCTCCGTCGTGGCTGTAAATCGCGCCCGGCCTGCTTCAGAACGTCAACAAAATGCGCTTGCGATGAGCGCAGCGCTGGGGCCAGTCCAAACAAAATTGCGGTAATCACAGAAACGCCCGCCGTGAACGCAAGCACTGAGCCATTGATCTGAATTTCATCGAGCCTGGGCAAATTGGAAGGCGCTGTCGCTCGTAGTGCAGCAACGCTCCACATGGCCGCGATGATGCCGACAACGCCGCCGCTGAAAGCAAGCACGGCGCTTTCCGTCAGCATCTGCTGCACGATTCTGCCGCGTGAAGCGCCGAGGGCCTTGCGTATGGCCAGCTCGCGCTGGCGCACCTCGCCGCGCGAGAGAAGAAGATTGGCCACATTGGCGCAGGCAATCAAGAGCAGCAATACCACCGCGCCGGAAATCATGAAAAGTTGCGCCTGCACCGGCCCAACCAGCACAGCGGCCAGCGGACGAATCTTGATGCCCCAGCCTTTGTTTGTGTCCGGGAACTTGGCGTCAATTACCGCGGCGTCAGAATCCAAGTCCGCTTGCGCCTTTTCGAGCGTGATTCTCGGTTTCAGCTTGCCAACGCCAACAAGAAAATGCGCGATGCGCAGGTTCATACCTTTATTCAGCAGCGGCAGAGGCAGCCAGACTTGCGTCTTGGAGAGAATCGCTGGATCCGACGACAGGATTCCCACAACAGTGAAGCTGCGGTTATCCAGGGTGATGTTTTTTCCTACAATGTGAGGATCAGAGCCGAAATGCGTGCGCCAGATGCTGTTTCCTAGGATAGCTACCTGGGGCAATTCGAATTGCTCGTCAGCGGGCACGAAGCTGCGGCCGAGAATCGGCCGGATGCCCAGCGCGTCAAACAGGTTCCACGACGCGATGGCATTTTTCACCTGCTCGGGCTTACCACCGCCGCTCAGATTTGCAACGCTCGGCTCGTAGGAAAGAACCGCCATCTGCTCAAACGTGCGGTTCGTTGCGCGATAATCGAGATAGTCTGGCGGAGAAATGCCGGCTTGATCGCCCATTGCAAACTTGCCGGTCAGATGCACGAGTCGGCTCGGCGAGTCAAAGGGCAGAGGCCGGAGCAGCACCGCATCTATCACGCTGAAAATCGCCGTGTTCGCGCCAATGCCGAGGGCGAGGGTCAGCACTGCGACGGCGGTGAAGCCGGCAGACTTGGCGAGCATCCGAATGCCATACTTTAGATCGTTCCAGAGTGTACCCATCTCGCCTCCTATTCGTAACGCAACGCTCGCAACGGATCGACGTGCGTGGCCCGCCGCGCTGGGATGTAACTTGCGAGGAACGCGATTCCGCCGAGCACGAGAGTCACAGCGAGCAGCGTAACTGGATCCGTGGTGGTAATTCCGTAAAGCTGGCTGGAGAGAAAGCGGGCCAGAATAAATCCACAGACAATTCCAGCGGCCCAGCCGATCACCGCCAACAGCATGGCCTGGCGAATAACGAGCTTAAGAACGTCCGCGGTTTGCGCTCCCAGCGCCATCCGAATTCCAATTTCATGGGTGCGTTGGGCAACGGAATAGGAGATCACGCCGTAGAGTCCCAGCGCGGTCAATGCGAGCGCCAAGCCTGCAAAAATGGAAAGCAGTAACATGCTGAAACGCGGCTGCGACACGGACGCGCCCATGAAGTCGTCCATCGTTTGCACGCCGTAGAGCGGGAGATTCGAGTCCATGGAATGCACGGTGTCGCGAGCGGCGCCAACCAACCCCTGCGGCGCGGTTTGTGTGCGCATGACGATGGACAGACCGGTGATCAGGCATTGCTGATATGGCAGGTAGTATTCCGGTCTGGGAGTTTCTCTCAGCGTTCGCGCTTTGACATTGGCAACCACGCCGATGATTTGCCGGACCATTTCCTTGCCGCCATCGGAGACTCCGGGTGTGATGTGTTTGCCGATCGGATTTTCATTGGGAAAGAATAGGTGCGCAAATTGCTGGTTGATGATCACGACGCCAGGCGCCGTAGCCGTGTCGGTCGGCGCGAAATCGCGGCCCTCGATTATGGGAATCCGCAAGGTCTGGAAATAAGCCGGACTGATGATGCGAATCGCGGAGTTCGGTTCATTTCCTTTGGCGACGGGCCGGCCTTCGATAGAGAAGCTGATGGACGCATTGTCGCCGCTGAAAGGCAAAGTCCAGCTGGCTGCCGCGGAACTTACACCGGGGAGCGCGTTCAACCGGCTTAGGAGTTGCAGGTAGAAAGTTTTCTGTTGAGCGGTGTTGTATCGCGAATCCGGCAAATCAAAATTGAAAGTGAGGACGTTGTGCGGATTGAATCCGGGATTCACGTTTTGCAGGCGCGCAAAACTCTGAATCATCAATCCCGCACCCATAAGCAACGCCAAAGCCAGAGCCATTTCCACGACCACCAAAGAACCGCGAAGCCGGTTGTGCTGCAGGCTGCCGGAGAGGCCGCGGCCGCTTTCCTTCAGCGAATCAACCAGATTGGTTTTTGAGCCGTGCAACGCGGGGAAGAGTCCGAAAAGAATTCCGGTGACGATAGCCGCCAGCAGCGTGAAACCGAAAACGTGACTGTCTATTTTGATTTGGGAGATTCGCGGGATGTTCTCGGGAACTAACTGAATCAGCCCTTGCGTGCCCCACACCGCGAACGCGAGCCCCAGAAATCCTCCAAAAATCGCGAGCACAATGCTCTCCGTGAGCAGCTGTCGAATCACGCGGCCGCGGCCCGCGCCCAGCGCCGAACGGATGGCCATTTCCTTTTGCCGCGTCATCGAACGCGCCAGAAGCAGATTCGCGACATTGGCGCAAGCAATGAGCAGCACGCAGCCGACTGCCCCGAAGAGAACCAGCAAAGCGGGCTCGACATTGCCTACCAACTGGTCGAGTAACGGTTCCACATGACCGCTCGAAAAATGCAAATTCGTGTCTGGATATTGTTTCGAGAGGTTGGAATTGATTCGGGCCATGTCCGCTTGTGCCTGGCCTACGGAGACACCAGGTTTCACGCGGCCAACAACCAACAGAAAATGTGCGCCGCGTTGGCTGGTTATCGGCTGATCGGGAGCGGTGGCTGTGGCGTCGTCAGCGATCGTGGTCCAGAGTTGCACTGTAGGCGTTTGAATTGGAAAATTGAATCCGGGGGGCATGACTCCCACCACGGTGTAGCTTCGGCCGCCGAGGGTAATTCCTCGGCCGAGTATCTTACGATCCGCGCTGAACATGGTTCGCCACAGGCGATCGCTGAGGATGACGACCCGATGCCCGGCCTTTTCTTCTTCCGGCAAAAATCCGCGGCCCAACGCGGGTGCAACGTCCAGGGTCGAAAAGAAATCTGAGGACACAATCTCACCGCTCAAATGAGCCGCCTGGTCGCCGCCCGTCAGGGTGTAATCGTTGTCATGAAAAGCAGTGATATGGCTGAAGACTTGATTTTGATTTCTCCAATCGAAAAAATCCGGATAAGACGCGGATTTGTGCGGCACTCCAAGCACGGTGTCGAAATATTGGACGGACATGAGCTGGTCGGATTGAGGGAAGGGAAGAGGCCGCAGTAAGACTGCATTGACCACGCTGAAAATTGCGGTGTTGGCGCCAATGCCGAGCGCCAGCGTCAACACCGCGACTGCCGTAAACGCCGGAGACTTCGCGAGCATGCGGAGTCCGTAGCGGAGATCTTGCAGCAAAGTTCCCATGGATTCCCCCTGGTCCTCGCTGCCGCGCTCTGCGGGTGCAAGCTCGCGAGTTTAACTATTGCTTGGCCGGCGGCTCGAATTTCGAGTCGTCGACGGGCACATTATTCTTCACATCTTTGATCGTGTAAGACGAAGACTCGCCCGCCTTCGACCACGTGGTCTTGTACGGGATATTCACGCCGTCTACCGGCTTGTAATCCGCATAG
>DATNDO010000107.1:0-2250 GCA_035606955.1 Candidatus Angelobacter sp. | reverse complement strand
CGAGCGGCTGCGCGATTCGGTGCTCATCGGCGATGGCGCGATGGGCTCGATGCTCTATGAACTGCTGGGGCCGCAGCGCTGCCTCGACGAATTGAATTCCACCCAAGCCGAGGCTGTCTTTCGCGTTCACCAGACTTATCTGGAAGCGGGCGCGCAAATCATCGAGACAAATACCTTCGGCGCGAACCGTCATAAGCTCGCAGCGCTCGGCCTGGGCGACCACGTTGGCGAATTCAATCATCGCGGCGTGAAAATCGCCCGCGAGGCGCGCGAGGCCGCGCGTCACGAAGTTTTGATCGCCGGCTCCATCGGCCCGCTCGGCACTCTGCGGCAGGGGAAACAGCTTCCGCCCGATGAAATTCACGAAATTTTCCGCGAGCAGGCTGCCGCTCTTGAGGAACGCGGCGTGGATTTATTTATTCTGGAAACGTTCAGTGAACTGGAAGAAATTCTCGCTGCGATTGACGCCATTCGCTCGTTTTCCAAATTGCCTATCGTCGCGCAACTCACCTATTCCGAGGAAGGAAGCACCGTGGACGGCACGCGCCCCGAAGACGCCGTCGCGAAAATAAAAACAAAAGACGTGCAAGTCATCGGCGCGAATTGCACCATCGGCCCGCAGCTCTTGCTTCCCGTTCTTGGCGAACTGGCACACCTGACGAAAAATTCCAACATGCGCGTCAGCGGAATGCCCAATGCCGGATTCCCGAAACGCGTGGGCGACCGCATCGTCTACCCGAAATCTTCTCCCGAGTATTTTGCGCAATTTGCGCGCGACGCCGCTTCGCTCGGCGTGCGAATTCTGGGCGGCTGCTGCGGCAGCACGCCCGAGCACGTCCGCGCCATGGTCGACGCGATGAAGAATTTCCGGCCATCGCGCGCCGCGCATGTTTCTCCCGTGGGTGGCGTGGTGGAAGAAGCGCTCGAGCCGCGCGAAAAAACCCGCCATCTCGCGTCGCGCGAGCCGGAGAGTCTGCTCTGGAAGAAAATTCAGTCTGGGAAATTCGTCGTATCCGTCGAAATCGATCCGCCGAAGGGCACCAGCATCGACCGCGTGCTCGAACAAGTGAAGCGCGTGATGGCTTCGGGAAAAGTGGACGCCATCGACATCAACAGCGGCACCTTGGCGCGCGTGGGCATGGACGCGTTGGTGATGGCCGGCGCGCTGGAAGCGCACGGCGTGGAAACCGTTCCCCATTTGACCACGCGCGACGCGAACATCATCGGCTTGCAGGCGATGCTCTTGGGCGCATGGTCCATCGGTGGCGTGCGCAACGTGCTGGCAATCACGGGCGACCCGCCATCTCTCGGCGATCATCCCGAGACGAGCGGCGTCTACGAAGTTGACTCCATCGGACTCGTGAAAGTGATGGCGCGTTTGAATCAAGGAACCGACTGGGCCGGAAAGAATCTGGGTGGCGCTACGAATTTCACCATCGGCGTCGCGGTGAATCCCGTAGCCGATGACATCGAAAACGAAATCCAGCGCTTCTTCGCGAAGGTCGAGGCCGGCGCGCACTTTGCCATGACGCAACCAATTTTCGACCCCGAACATTGGCACACGTTTCTGAAAAAAATCGGAGGCGCGTCACCCGTTCCCGTGCTCGTGGGATTGTGGCCGCTCACAAGTTACAAGCAGGCGCTGCGCTTGAATAACGAAGTGCCGGGAATCGTGATTCCTGAAGCGACTCTCAAGGAACTCGAATCGGCCGGCTCCGCCGCGCGTGACCGTGGCTTTGGGCTGGCGCGGCGCATGCTCGATTGGGCGCGCACTGAACTGCCCGGCGCATATCTGATTCCGCCGTTCAAGCGTTACGAAGAAGTGTTGGAATTATTTTCTTAGAGAAAGCATGAAGCATCAGAAAAACCAAAAGCGCTTGCGGCGGCCGGCGCTTTTCTCTTGAACGCGTGAGGATTTCACTTCTGGAAATGCGGGCAGATGCGGCAGCGGCTGTCCTTCAAATGCGGCGCGCGGATTTTTCTCGAACAACGCTTGCGCGATTTCGACGCCCTTGCGCTCCGCAATAAGGTCATAAGCCGGCTTGAGCCGCAGAGGACGCGACGTCAAGTTGTGTGCGTCGCTGGCGATGAAATGAATCGCATCCGACACGAGCAGAGTTTCCGCGGCGGTTTGCGCGCGCTCACCGAAACCTCCTGTAAAGGATTGCGCGGTGACTTGCACGAAACAGCCCTGATGCAGCCAGCCCCAGAGCCGCTCCCAATCAGCGCGAATCAGCGGATTACGTTCCG
>DATNDO010000104.1:0-19773 GCA_035606955.1 Candidatus Angelobacter sp. | reverse complement strand
CGCAGGCTGCGTATTTCGAGAAGCGCGTCGCGTTAGTTGAGCGCGAGGAAGTAGTTGGCGGCGCATGTATCAACACCGGAACGGTGCCCAGCAAAACGCTGCGAGAGTCTGCGCTGTATTTTTCCGGCCTGCGGCAGCGCGGAATTTACGGTATCGATTATTCGCTGCGCGCAGGATTGACGGTTAAAGACTTCATGCACCACAAAGACGAAGTGGTGGCGGGGGAGCGGAAGAGAATCAAGCGCAACCTTGAGGCACACGGAATTGAGTTTGTACGCGGAGCCGCGACGTTTGCCAACGAGCATACAGTTATCGTGACAGCAAGAGACGCGACGCGTACGCTCTCCGCGTCTGCGATTTTGATTGCGACAGGATCGTGCCCGCATCGGACGTCGGAAATTCCCTACGACCAGAAGTTCATATTCGATTCGGATTCGGTCTTGACGATGGATCGTATCCCGGAAAGCATGATTGTTGTTGGCGGAGGCGTAATCGGCTGCGAATACGCTTCGATTTTCGCCGCGCTGGGTATGAAGGTTGCGCTGGTCGACGGCCGAGACCGCCTGCTTCCCTTCCTCGATAAAGAAATCGCCGAACGACTGCAAACGAAACTCCACAGCTTAAACGTCCAATTCCATTTTGGCGAGCGGATGGCAAAGGTTGAGCGCGCGGGCGGTGGAATTCAGATGACGCTCAGTTCAGGAAAAACGCTTGACGCGGAAACGGCTCTCTTCGCGGCGGGACGGCGCGGAAATATCGACGGGCTGAATCTGGAGAAGGCCGGCGTCGAAGTCAATCAGCGCGGATTGATTGTGGTGAACGAGAATTACGAAACGAGCGCCGCGCACGTCTACGCCGCGGGCGATGTGATTGGTTTTCCGGCGCTGGCGTCAACATCAATGGAGCAAGGGCGGCTGGCCGTTTGCCATGCATTCGGATTTCAGTACAAACAGAAACTGGCGTCGATGATGCCCATGGGGATTTATACGATTCCAGAAATCTCCGCTGTCGGTGAAACGGAGGAATCGTGCCAGGAGAAAAAGATTTCGTACGCCGTCGGGCGGGCCAACTACGCCAACAACGCGCGCGGAATGATTACCGGCGATAGTGCCGGGTTGCTGAAGGTGATTTTTCGCCGCGACGACAAGCGCATCCTGGGCGTGCACATGATCGGCGAAAACGCGACGGAACTGATACACATCGGCTCCGTCGTCATGGAGATGGGCGGCAAGCTCGACACGTTTATCGAATTGGTGTTCAATTACCCGACACTTTCGGAAACGTACAAATACGCCGCGTACGACGGGCTCGGAAATTTGGCGGGACATAAATTGCGCGAGGGATGATGGCGAAATTGTTGTTCGGGACTTGCGTTGGGAGACAGGCAAAACAATTTCGATTTTGAGGGGGGAATGCGATGAAGAAACTCATGAAGAGATTATTGCTGTGCGCGGGCCTCATCACGCTGGGCGTTTTTGTCGGCACGCCCTATGCTTCGGCGCAGGAACAGCCAGCACAGATTTTGTACACGTATGTGGCGGAATGGAATGTACCGCGATCGCTTTGGGCTGGCATGGATAAATTCTCCCAGAACATGGTGCCGACGCTCGATAAGCTGGTCGAAGACGGCACGCTGACGGGCTATGGCTCCGCAAATCCCGTGGTGCACACGGAAGAAGGGCCGACGCACGAAGACTGGATGCAGTCGACTAGCATTGCGGGAATTTTGCGTGCGCTTGACGCCGTGCGAGAGGCCGACACCACAAGCCCCGTGCTGTCTAATGCGCGGCATTCCGACATATTTCTGCGTTCGACAATTCATGCCAACAAACCGGGAATGTACGAACACGCGTATCTCTGGGTGGGAACGTTCGCGATTAAGCCAGGCCACGTTGAGGACTGGAGTCAGAATTTCAAAACGTACATGGCCCCTGAACTGGACAAACTGATCGAGGACGGAACTCTTGCCGCGTACCAGCTCGATACTGAACTTGTACACCAGGGCGATCCAAACACGCTGGATTACGCGTTTGTTGCTACGCACCCGGACGGAATCGATAGAGTGCAGGCGATGATTCGCCGAGTCGAAGGAAAGAATCCGGCGATCGGCGGCTCATTCGATTCGTGGGAGCAAGACAAAGGCCATTCCGATTCGATCGCCTTGGTCACCATGATGAAAACGAAGTAGCGCAGTGCTGACGCAGAGCAGGTATTGCGCGCGCGCTAGTTGGTCGGGTTGCGCGGAAATTTCAGGTAGGGCAAGCGAACGCCGTTAATCACAACTTGGTCCGCGCGTATTGACGCGGGAGGTTCGAAGCTCGCATCGCCGCCGCTGGTTACAAAGTCGTCCTGATCCACGCCGTCGCCGCTCACGCCAAGTCCACCGACGAGTTGCCCGCTCACGTAAATTCCCTCGCTGCCCGGAAAAAAAACAATGCCGCTTTGATTCGCTCCAGCGGGCTGCGAGCCTTGCGTGCACGCGTTTGCGACGTCGTGGGTGTACAACGTGAAAAACGGGCCGACTGCAGTGCCCTCAATGCCGGGCGGAAAAAACGGCTGTGCGCCGAAGCTGATAGTGCGACTCGTCACCGCTGTACCGAGAGGAACTCCCGGAAGATCCGCAGGCGCTCGCGCGGCGCTGTTGAAGTAAATCATATTGCGCGCCTTGGTGGCGGCAACGTCCACGCTGAAAACAGTGGCGTCCGTCATACGATAAAGAGCGATGAGCGTGCCGTCGAGGTCGGCGACGGCGATAACCATTTTCGCGCGCGAACCATCCGGCAGTCGAATCACCGCGCGTGTCTGATTCGCGGTCGCGACAGCGTTCATCACGATTTGATTGACCTGCGACGACGACAGGCCACCCACCGGACCGGGATTCGGGCCGACGAGATAACCTTCAGGCGGAGCCTGCCGGCTTGCGACCGGGCCGACCAAATACGTGCCGCCTGCCGCCGATCCTGCGGACATTCCCGCGGGCAGCGTGGTCTGGTTTACGAATGGCAACGCGATGCCGTCAATGAAAACGACGCCGGGCGGGGCTGGCGAAGGACCAAAACCGCTGCTGGTCGCTCCGGAAAAAGCGGCGAATTCGGCAACGTCATTTGACGCGCCCGCCACGCCGACACCGCCGAGCAGCACTCCATTCTTGAAAATCGGCACGCCGCCGGGATTGACGGCGTTGGGATCCGAATCGTTCACGTCGAACTTGCCAGTCGCTACGCCGAGGCCGGGATTCGCGCCGTTGATCGAGCGAACGGGCGGGATCGATTCGCCGGAATTGAAATTTGTGCTCAGTGCGCAGCCGCGATTCGTGTTTTCAATGCCGTAGAGCGCGGCGTTGGCTGTGTCGGTGACGCCGGGCGGGAAATGAATTCCGCTGATGAACCGCACTGTCCGCGAAGAGAGCGGCGCTTGGTCGTTGCTGAAAAATGCGCCGGTTCGGGCGAGAGAAACCGCGAGCTCATTGGTATCAACCGTTTGATTGAAATTTCCGATGCTGCTCGGTGAGAATCCAGGCTTTTGAAAAACGGCGAGAATGTCGCCTTCCCGATTCGTCACCGCGACGACGTAGGGCACGTTCACGGCAGCGGCTGCCGCTTGAACGATCGACTGAACGTCAGCAGCAGACAGCTCTGCTACCGGCGGCGGTGGCGGACCCGGCGAATTCGAGGAGGAGCTTGTTCCGGCACACGAAGCGAGCGCAACGCAGAGGAAAATGACGATTGACGATGTTAGCGGGCATCTGGAATCAGAGATCATTTGTGAGCGCGTGCGAACGCGCGGCATAACACCTCGCAGCGAAGTTAGAAGTTGGTATCACATCCACCAAGCGGACTCAACATGCTGTGCGAAAATGCGCGAAGGTAGGTTCTTGTCCGGCAACATCTCGTCGAGAAAACTGGGGGAATATGCTTGCTGGGCTCTGGGGCCTGTGATAGCAAGTAGCGCGTCTTGTGCTGCGGAAAACGCGATGTTGCGGCGCGGGTCTTCCAAATTGAGGGTTCCCTTCTCTGCGCGGATGCGACAGGCTTGCGGAATCGTGGTGACACTGGCCGCATGGGTGATCTTCTGCCCCAGCGCGCAAGCGGAGATGGGTTTGATTGAGCGAAGCGTCCCGCACGCATCGCGCTTGCAGCAGGAGAAACGGTTGACGCGGCCAAACCAGCAATTTTCCGCTGTGCTGGGGATCTTGCGGGATTCCGTGGGTCGACCTATCGGCGGAGCTCAGATCATGTTGCGAATGGGGCCAGGCGCAAAAACATTTCAAACTACTTCAACCGCCGACGGCGTCTTCCGTTTTACGAATCTGCCCGCAGGAAAATACGAACTGACGATTACGAAGGACGGATTTCGGGCGATTGCGCGAAATGATTTGATCGTGGTTGCCGCGGAAGTGGTGACGATGGAACTGAGCATGGAAGCGCTCACAAGCCCGTCGACGATTGAGCGCCCACCACAGGAACCGGGAATGCAGCCGAGCGCGCCGGCACAACCGCCCGCGCCGCTTCCCTTTTACCATCAATTGCAGACCCCTGCAGCACCGACGGTCGCGACCGCGGCGCCGCTGCCTCCCGACGACAAAGTATTTCAGCCGGAGCCGGATCGGTGGAACATTGCGATGCCGGAGTGGAAGAGGTATGGCCACGGTGGAGAATATCCCTACACGAAGGGCCACTGGTGGGATCCGTTCAATCGCAACAAGTGGAAGGGCGACTATCCCGTCTTCGGCAATTCCACGTTTTTCAGTTTCACGGGCACGAGCGATTCATTTTTTGACGAACGGCGCGTGCCTGCGCCCAGCGGCGTGAGCCAGGCGCGTCCGGGAAGCGCGGATTTTTTTGGAAAAGGCGAGCAACCTTTCCTGAGTCAGAATTTCCGCCTTGCGTTTGATTTATTTCACGGTGACACCAGTTTCAAGCCCGTGGATTGGCAGATTCGCTTCACGCCGGAATTCAATATCAACTATTTGGACACGCAGGAACTTGGCCTGGTAAACATTGACGTGCGCGCGGGAACGAGCCGCCTCGATACCCACGCTGGAATTCAGGAAGCTTTCGTCGAATACAAAATTGCCAACTTGAGTCCGAACTACGATTTTCTCTCGGTGCGTGCGGGAATTCAGGAGTTCACCAGCGACTTCCGCGGATTTCTGTTCTCCGACGAGCAGCCGGGGCTGCGATTGTTCGGGAATCTGAAATCGAATCGCTGGCAGTACAACCTCGCGTATTTTCAAATGCTCGAAAAAGATACAAACAGCGAACTAAATACGTTTGAGCGGCGGCATCAGCAAGTCGGCGTTGCGAATTTGTACATGCAGGATTTTATCTGGAAGGGTTACACGACGGAGTTCAGCGTCGCGTACAACAAAGACGACCCGACGATTCATTTCGACACGAACGGCTTTCTGGTGCGTCCCGCGCCGATTGGAAATGTGGTGAATCAAGGCGCGGGAATCCAGACGCACGGAATTCGCGTCGCGTATCTGGGATGGGCGAGCGACGGCCACATCGGTCCGGTGAATGTGAGCCACGCGTTTTATCAGGCGCTGGGACACGACACGTTCAATCCACTTGCGGGACGCAGAGTGACAATCAACGCGCAGATGGCGGCGCTGGAACTCTCCGAGGACAAAGATTGGATGCGCTTTCGCGGCTCATTTTTTTATGCTTCGGGCGATGCGAATCCTCGCGACGGCCGCGCGCGCGGCTTTGACGCAATCGTCGACAATCCGGCATTCGCGGGCGGAATGTTCAGTTTCTGGAACCGCGAAGCGATCAGACTTTCCGGTTCGGGCGTGACGCTGACGCCGCAGGATAGTTTGCTGCCGAGTCTGCGTTCGAATAAAACCGAGGGCCAGGCGAATTTCGTCAACCCGGGACTGTGGCTCTACAACGCAGGAGCTGATTTCGATTTGACGCCGAAGCTCACCGCTGTGACGAATTTCAACTTCATGAGATTCGACCGCACGGAGCCGCTCGAACCGGTGCTGTTCGAGTCGCCGATTCACCACAACATCGGCGAGGAGTTTGATCTTGGCGCGAAATACCGGCCGCCGCTCACTGAAAACATCGTGCTCACGTTTGGCGGCTCCATATTCCAACCGGGCCACGGATTTCAGGACATTTATACGAAGCGGACACTTTTTTCGGCGTTCGCAAATTTGCGATTTCGATTTTGAGGACGCAAGGGACTTGAGAAACGGGGAAACAATCGGGACGACGGCGAAACGCGGACTCGCGGCGGCTTTTTGCTTTTCGGCGGCAATGCTGCTTCTTGTCCTTGCGCTGCTCGGGGGACGGCGAAGCGCGCGAGCGCAGGACATCCACAACGACAATCTGCTGATGAATCAAACGCAGGCCGATGCGGATAGAAAAAGCGTAGGGTGTGTTTCGTGCCACGTAGGCGTGGACGAGCCGACGATGCACACGACGGGAACGGTGCGGCTCGGATGCGTTGACTGCCATACGGGCGACGCAAGCGTCGTCGCGCCAAAAGGAGCATCGCAGGGGTCGCCGGAGTATCAAAGCGCGAAAGCGAAAGCGCATCCGCGGCCAAAGCTGCCATGGCTCTGGAAAAGTTCGGCGAATCCGGTGCGAGCGTACACGGATTGGCTGCGAGAAAATCCGGAATACATTCAGTTCGTGAACCCGGGAGATTTGCGCGTCGCCGACAAAACATGCGGGCGCGCCGGATGCCACGCGCAGGAAACGTATTCCGTGCGGACAAGCATGATGGCCACGGGCGGGATTCTGTGGGGCGCGGCGCTCTATAACAACGGAGCGTTTCCGCTGAAGGACGAGCATTTCGGCGAGAGCTACGCGGCGGATGGCACGCCGCAGCGCGTGACAACGTATCCCGCGCCAACGCACGAAGAAACGATGAACAAAGGCGCGCTCCCGTTTGTTCAGCCTCTCGAGCGATGGGAACTTTCGCAACCCGGCAACGTGCTGCGCGTTTTCGAGCGTGGCGGCGAAGAGAAAAGCGAAGTCGGCAATCCGAATTGGCTCGAAGAACCGGGAAAACCAGATGACAAATTAAGTTTCCGCGGATTCGGGACGCAATTGCGGACCGATCCTGTCTTCCTCGGCCTGCAAAAAACCAGATTGCTCGATCCGACTCTCAACATGCCGGGCACAAACGATCAGCCGGGCGATTATCGCGCGAGCGGATGCTCGGCGTGCCACGTCGTCTACGCAAACGATCGCTCGACGACGCATTCGATGCAGTATGCGAAGTACGGGAACATGGGCGAAAGTGTCGAAGGTGACTCCACGATTCCGCGCGGCGAGCCGGGACATCCCATCAAGCACGAGTTCACGCTGTCGATGCCATCGAGCCAGTGCATGGTGTGCCATGTGCATCCGGGCACGAACATGATGACGACATTTTACGGCGACACTTGGTGGGACAACGAAGTCGACGGCAAGGCGATGTATCCCGCGCAGCAGCACAATCCGACGGAGGAAGAGCGCTATCGCATAGGACTCCGCAATCCGGAAGCAGCCGCGCCGCGCGGTTTATGGGCCAGCGTGAAATTTCTGGCGCAAACAGGAACCGCGGCGTTCAACAAAGAACTCCATGATACGCAGTTCGACGATTTCCACGGGCATGGATGGATTTTCCGGCAGGTGGAAAAACACGACCGCGAAGGAAATCTGCTGGATGCCAATGATCACGTTGTCCCGTTCAACGATCCGGACAAATTCGGGAAGGCGGTGCATCTGCAGGACCTGCATCTCGAAAAAGGAATGCAGTGCGTCGATTGTCATTTCGCGCAGGACGCGCACGGCACAGGTAAACTTTACAATGAGCCTCGCGCGGCGATTGCGATTCACTGTACCGATTGCCACGGAACAATTCGGCAGAAGGCGACCCTGCTCACGTCTGGACCTGCGTCGCCCGATGGCGGAATCAATTTGGCCGCGATGCGCACGCCGTGGGGCGAGCGTGAGTTTTACTGGCAGGACGGCAAATTATTTCAACGGTCGATGATGCAGCGCGATTTGCAATGGGAAGTGACGCAAGTGCTCGACACCATCACGCCAGGAAATCCGCATTACAACGAAAAGTCGCAGTTGGCAAAAACGATTCGCACCGACGGCGCGACATGGGGCGACGTTCCCGCAAGCGACGCCAGTCTGGCGCATCCGAGAAGCTCGATGACCTGCTTCGCGTGCCATTCGTCATGGACGCCGAATTGTTTTGGCTGCCATTTGCAAATGACGGCAAACAATCGCCGCGCAATGCTGCACAACGAAGGAACGGTAACGCGGAATTGGACGAGTTACAACTTTCAAGTATTGCGCGACGACGCGTACATGCTGGCTGTGGACGGCACGGTGACCGGACACCGCGTCGCCCCCGCACGCTCAAGTTGCGCAATTCTAGTGAGTTCGCAAAACGCGAACCGCGACTGGCTCTACTACACGCAGCAGACCGTTTCCGCGCCGGGATTCAGCGGGCAAGCATTCAGCACATACGTGCCGCATACCGTGCGCGCGACAGAAACAAAACAGTGCACCGATTGCCACGTATCGAGCGCCCGCAATAACAATGCGTGGATGGCGCAAGTGCTGCTGCTGGGCACGACTTTCCTGAATTACGAAGGGCGATACATTTACGTCGCGGAGGGAAACAAGGGATTCTCCGCCGTCGCCGTGGCCGAGCACGACGATCCGGACACGATCTACGGCAGCGATTTTCAGAGCGTCGCGTATCCGGACGATTACAAGAAATTCGTTGCGGGCGGCCGGCGGCTTAGCGCTGCGTATCGCCATGACGGAAAAACGATTCTCAACGTGCAGATGCGCGGCGAGTACGTCTATGCGGCGATGGGTGCGGGAGGCTTCCGCGTTTTCGATATCGCGAATGTCGACAACAAGGGATTCTCGGAGCGAATGGTCACAGCTCCCGTGTCTCCGCTCGGCCAGCGATTGTATGTGAAGACGAAATACGCGACGGACGTTGCAGCGCCGACGACGCTGGCGGTCGACCCGACGCGCACGGAGTTCGCGCAGAACCAGGAGCAACCGATCAATTTGATGTACGGATTTCTGTACGTCACGGACAAGTACGAAGGGCTGATCGTGATCGGCGATCCGAACTTGAAAGGCAAAGCGCCGGGCGTATCGACGCTGCTGAACGGCAACCCCGAAGATAATTTTCTCAAACGCGCGGTGACGTTCAATCCAGGCGGGATTTTGAATGGCGCGCGCCGAATCGCGATTGCCGGAACGTATGCCTATATTTTGTGCGACAAGGGACTCGTCGTCGTCGATTTGAATAGTCCGCTGGCGCCACGAGTGGTGGCGCAAATCGGCGCACCGGAATTGAACCAGCCGCGCGGAATTGCGATTCAGTTTCGCTATGCGTTTGTGGTGGACCGCGATGGATTGAAAGTTCTCGACGTCACGCAACTCGACAAGCCGCGAATGGTGCCGGGCGCGGCGGTGCCGTTTACAGATGCGCGGAACGTGTATGTCGCGCGAACGTACGCGTACGTGTCGGCGGGCAAGCAGGGGCTCGCGATCGTGAACGTCGAACGGCCCGAGCATCCGACGCTCGACCAATTTTTCAACGCAGGCGGCACGATGAACGATGTAAACGACGTGAAACTTGGCGCGACGGCGGCGAGCATTTTTGCGTATGTCGCTGACGGCAAAAATGGCGTTCGCGTGGTGCAACTGATCGCGCCGGAAAATAATCCGCGCTTCGAAGGCTTCAGTCCCCGGCCGATGCCGAAGCTCGTTGCGACATATCGGACGGACGGACCCGCGCTGGCTATCTCCAAGGGAATTGACCGAGACCGCGCCGTTGACGAGAGCGGAAACCAAATCGCGGTCTTCGGCAGGCGAGGCGCGCGGCCGTTCAATCTCGAAGAAATGCAACGAATGTATTTGCGCGACGGAAAACTCTACACCGTAACGGATACGCCGCCCGGAAGACCGCAGGCGATCGGCGTCGTTCAAAGCGCTGAGAAGTGGATCGGTGGCTGGTTGAAGAAAGCCGGCGGAGAGTGATCCTCAGTTAGTCACCGGCCAATAATCGACGCGAGCGGCGGGTGCGGAACGAAGTTGCGCGAACTCTTCAGCAAATCAGGAAGCGAAAATTTTCCCGGGTACACTTTCTCCTGCGACCAATCGTGATAGGTGTGGCATTCGAAGCAGCCGGCCGATGCGGCAGAAGCGCGAACGGCGTGGCATTCCTGGCAGACGCGGACGTTCGGGAGATTCACGTCTGAAGTGAGCTGGCTCGACGCGACGCTGGCGTGGCAACTGGCGCAGGCGACCATGCGATGCGCGTCGTGGCTGAAGACGGCGTGCGGCAGCCAGCGCGTGGTGATACGCGAAGGCGCAATCGCGGGCAGCGAGTTTGCTGCCGAAAAACTCAGCGTGTGGCATTCCGCGCACGTCTTGCGCCAAAGCAGATCTTCAGACGCCGCCACTTGCTCCGCAATCCATCCTTCGCGCGTGACGGCACGCACATTCTGCGCGACAGATTGCCCCGGCAAACGCGGCAGCGTGACCGGTTCTCGAACAGCATCAGGATGGACGGCAACGTAGTCCTGAAATTGTTTCACCAGGAACGCGTGCACGATTTCGGGTTTGTCGTGCGGCACAGCGTCAGCAAATCGAGCGTCGAATTGCAACGGATGGCACGAGAAACAAGTATTCGCGTAAGTCGGCGGAGCCATGTAAGCGAGCTCCGCGCGTTTTTGCGTGGCGGTCGTCGGATGGAAGCTGCTCGGCATCGTAACCGGCTGGGAAGCGTATTGCGCGCCTCCGGAAAAAGTGACGGCCTCGACGCCCGGCGCACCGTAAGGCCACGAGCCGCGCGGCGTGCCGGGGCGATGACAGTCATTGCACGCGAGATTGACGCGACGCCCTCCTGGACCAATAAGGCTCGCTTGCAGATGGACCTGGTGATTGAACTTGATGCCGCCCGGGTCGCTGAAATTATCGCGCAAGGGCGCGAATTCCGGATGGCGCGCGAATGACAGAACCGTGCGAACGAAATGCGGAGCGCCAGCGCGCGTCGAAAGATCGCTGTGGCATTGCGTGCACGACGCGTCTCGCACAGCAATAAGTGAAATGCGGCCTTGGTGCTCCACGTGACACGAAGAACAGGCCGGCGTAAAGTTTTGTTCCGCGTGATGAATGGGGCCGTCATGGCATGCGAGGCAAGCTCGATCGGTTACAGGATGGCGAAACGAAATCGTGTCCGCGACGTGGCACGCCGAGCACTTCTGCGCAAAGAAAGCGTGCGGTGCGGACAGCGGGCCCATGCTATAGGGCGCCGGATTTTTTGCAAATCCGGAGACAACAAGCCAGAGGAGCGCGGCAGCGGGAAACGCGAGGGACAGGATAAATCTCCAGCGGCGAAGCGGCTGCGGCTGCTTGAAGTATGACAGCTCGATGCGCTGCGCCAGTTTTTTTGCAGTTCGCGGACGACGTGGCAAATCTTTGCTCCCAATTCCCTTCTAGTTAGAAACGCAACGCCATTACTACATGCACAGCGGCCAGCGCGAGCAGCGCGTATGACAATGGAACATGAACGAGCAGCCACGCATGCAGAATACGATGCAGACGCGCTTGGTGAGTCAGTTGGCGTTCTTCTTCGCAGATGCTTTCCAAGTCTTTCAAAGTCGCGTGAAAGTCGGACGGAAGGCGAAGACGCAGCTCCTCGAAAATTCCCGATGCCTGCGGCGAATCTGCGAGCGGTGAATGGCTGCGCGCGGGATTTTCGACAAACGGACGCATTCGCCGAAGATAAAATTCGCGCAACTGGTCGCGAGCCTCTTCGCTGACCTCGACGCCAACTTCGACCGCGGACGCGGAACTGTCTCCGCCAGGAGCCGTTCCCATGGTCGTAGTGCCGTCGAGCGAGCCGCACGCAGCTGTGGCCAATTGATCCGCCTCTTCGCGAAGTTGCGCGCGAATGTGATCAATCTGCTCGTAAATCGTTTCCATCGGAACTTCGATGGTGATTTTGCGCGGAATATAAATTTGGAGCGCCGCGCCGACAATGCCGCTGGCAATCACGATGAAGAACAAAATCATCAGCACCAGCGTGAGCGTGCCGCGCATGTGAAAGCCGGCATGGAAGAGAATGATTGGCAGGCTTGCGAGTCCCAACCACAGGTGGCCGCGCATCCAAGTCTGCGCGCGACCCACGCGCCAGACGGGAAATTTCTTGCGCGCGCCGAGAAGTCCGACAAAAATCATCAGCGCAAGTCCTACAGTGCCAAACGAGAGCCCGATGGCGCTGCCGCCGCGAGGCCCTTGCGAAGAATTCAGGGCATACGGAATGTAAATTGCCGTGGCAGTGGCCACGAGAATCGCGGCTGCAATCATCCATTTGCGCTGAGTACGATCGAGTAGCACGCTGCTTCTCAATCCCGCTTCGATTGCGCCAGAAGCGCACCAAAGAATTTGCGCGGATCAACGCGATGGGCCGCGTCGTGAGGGCACGCGTAAACGCAGCTTGGTTCCGCATGCTCCGTGCAGAGATCGCACGAAGTGGCTTTTTGTTTCATGACGGCGCGGGTGCGCCCCGGCGAATCCGCATCGGCGATCTGCACGGGAAACGGGTGCATGTTGATATTGCCGTAGGGACAATTCTTCGCGCACAAACCGCAACCGATGCACCAGTCTTCAATAATCACTTCCAGAGAATTGCGGCGCCGAATCGAACCCACCGGACAGCCCACCATGCACAGCGGGTCGCGGCATTGGCGGCAGGAGGTGGCTACAAGGTATTTATCGAAACGCAGGCCTTCGCGAATCAGGCGCGTGACGCCGTCGTGCGCATCGGCGCAAGCGCGGACGCAAGCATCGCAGCGCGTGCAACGCTCGAGATCGAGAATCAGCAGGCTCTGCGCCTCCATCAAGCCTTGCGCGAGAAAATTCTGCAGCGGTGTGGATTCGACCAACGCGAGGCGTTCGCGATTCTCGCGTTGGCGCTCGAGCGCGACGGATTCGAGGCTGCTGCGAATCTCCGGAAACTGCTCGAGCATCAGCCGAAACTCCTCCGCCGCAATGCGCACAACTTCGACGTGGTCAAGCGCGGTGCATGAAGCGGTC
Organism: Candidatus Angelobacter sp.; assembly: GCA_035606955.1. Taxonomy (GTDB): domain Bacteria; phylum Acidobacteriota; class Terriglobia; order Acidiferrales; family UBA7541; genus DAHUXN01. The sequence continues at coordinate 6,688 of DATNDO010000104.1, read as the reverse complement.
CGGACTCCGCCTCCGAGCAGACCTATCTCGCCAAAATAACCGCCGCGGCCGAGGTAGGCGAGAATCATTTCCCCGCCGGGATGCGCCTGCCACACTTTCACGAATCCAATGCGTACCAGATAAAAACTGTCGGCGGGTTCACCCTGGCGGCAAATGAGCTGCCCCGGTGAGTAGCGGACGAGTTCGACTTTGTCGCGCAAGTGATCGATAAAACTGGCGGTGAGTCCGGAAAACACAGGAACGCTGCGCAGATGGGAGTCGAGCGCGCGGCGTCGGTAATTTTCCTCGATCTGGCCTCGGAAATTTTTGTTGCGCTGGAGAATGTCCAGCACATTGCGAAGCATTTCAAGAGCGGTGACGTCCGTCGTGGCGCGGACAGTGGCGGAGCGCGGATAAAAGCTCATGCACGTCATTTCGCCGAACAGGTCGCCGGGGCCGAGCTCGGCGAGCGGCTTTTCGAGCGGCAGGTCCGCCGGGCCGTCAATGGGAATCGTGCGACGCACCGATTCTTCCTCGCGATGATCTTCCGCGCCGCGAGCGAGGCGGCTCGAAAGTTTGCTGAAAAAACCTCGCGCTCCACCCTCGGTTTTCACGTGCCCCATTTGCGCGTTGATGGAGACCTGCGCACGGCCTTCGAGCACGTAAAACGCGGTCGAGCCGTATTCGCCCTCGCGGCAAATGATTTCGCCGGGACGGAAATGGCGAACGACAATTGCCCCGCGATTCAATTCCAGAAACGTCCCGGAAACTCCGGCGAACACGGGCAATTCGTGCAGAACCTCCGGCGAAGCGGGTTCGCCTGTGCGAAGCGAAGTACCAACGTGAAATTTGTTCGTGAGCGCGCCGGTGGGACACGAAATCATGCATTCGCCGCACGAAACGCAGGAAGAATTGCCCATGGGCAGATTCTGGTCGAAGGCGATTCCCGTACGATAGCCTTTGCCCATTCGGCCCAAAACGTCGTTGTGGCGGATTTCGTCGCAGCCGCGAATACAGCGATCGCACAAAATGCATGCATCGTGATCGACCGCAATGGCTACCGAAGAATCGTCACGTCCCCGGGAAGTGGCGCGACGCGCGAAACGCGGATTCTCGACGCCTTCGGCCCGCGCCATACCTTCGAGCTCGCAATCGCCGGATTGTTGCTGCCGCGCGCACGGCGAGGTGTGATCGGACATCAGAAGCTCGACGAGCGTGCGGCGCGCGTTGCGGACTTTTTCGGAAGTCGTCGAAACAACCATGCCGCTTTCCACCGGACGCACACACGAAGCAGTCAGCACGCGCCCGCCTACATCCACCACGCAAACGCGGCAGACACCGACGGGAACTTCATTTTGCTGATGGCAGAGCGTCGGGATGCGAATGTTGTTCAGCCGCGCGGCGTCGAAAACCGTTGTGCCTTCAGGCACCGAGACTTTGCCGCCGTCGATCGTCAACTCTACAAGCGCCGGGCTCATGAAGGCCTCGAACCGCCCGCAGGACAGATGCCCGCTGCGCAGCGGCGTTCCGTGTAATGGGCCGTAACTTCGTCAGAAAAATATTTCAGCACGGACGCGATGGGAACAGGAACCACCTGGCCCAAGCCGCAAATTGATGTGAGCCGAAGAGCGTTCGCGAGTTCGTCGATGAGAGCCAGATCCGATGAAGCGCCTTCGCCGCGCGTCCAGCCGGTGAGAATGTCAACAAGCTTCTGCGAACCGATGCGACACGGAACGCATTTGCCGCAGGACTCGTTGCGAAAAAACTTGCTGGAGTTGAGAGCCATGTCGAGCATGCATGCGGAGTCATCGCAAACGACAAGCGCGCCGGAGCCGAGCATGGACCCCGCGTCGGCCAACGATTTGAAATCCATGTGGACGTCGGCCATCGAAGCGGGGAGATAACCGGAAGACGGACCCGACGGCGCGAAGGATTTCAACTGGCGGCCATCGGGCGGACCGCCCGCGCAGCGAAAAATCAAATCGGACGCAGGCGCGCCCATCGCGACTTCATAAACGCCCGGGCGCTTCACCGCGCCGCTGACGCCGATAAATTTCAGTCCCGAAGCCCCGCCTTGCCCTTGCGATTTGTACCAATCCACGCCGCGAACGAGGATGAGCGGGACATTTGAAAACGTTTCGACGTTATTGATTACCGTCGGCTTTTGCCACAGACCTTGCACGCCGGGGAATGGCGGCTTGTTGCGAGGCTCGGCGCGCTTGCCTTCGATGGCTTCGAGCAAGGCGCTTTCTTCGCCGCAAATGTAGCCGCCGGGGCTGGTGAAAATCTCAAGCTCGAAGTCGAGACCCGCGCCCAGAATATTTTGGCCGAGAAGGCCGTCGCGATAGCAGGACTGAATCTCCGCGGCGACTATTTTCTTGGGCAATTCATATTCATGGCGAATGTAGAGAATTCCTTTGCCCGCGCCGGTGAAAAGTCCTGCAAGGATCATGCCCTCTACGACCAGATGCGGCAGATTTTCCAGAATGAAGCGGTCTTTGAATGTGCCGGGCTCGCTTTCATCGGCATTGCAAACGATGAATTTCTCATCGCCAGGCGCGGCTTTAACGATTTCCCATTTCGTCCCCGTCGGGAAACCCGCGCCACCAAGGCCGCGAAGCCCGCTCGCTTTCAATTGCCCGATGAAGCCCGTCCAATCGCGCGAGGAAATAAAATTTCGAAGCGCGCCGTAGCGTTCAGACCCGCGATAAGGGTCGGACAGAATTTCTCGCTTCGCCGGTTCGTGCTCCTGTTCCGGCAAAGGTTCGCCGGCGAGCGCGTCACGAATCAGAAGATCCGCGGCCGCTGAGTTCATGCGCGTGCAAATATGCCCGTTCACGGCGATGGCGGGAGCGCCGTCGCATTGACCGAGACACGAAACCTCTTGAAGAGAAAAATCGGACGGCGAAGCGCTTTTATAGCGTCGCTCAAGCGCTGCGCGAAGATCGTCGGCGCCGCGAAGATGGCAAGCCATATCGCAGCAAACGCGGACATCAGCCTTCGGGGCAGGCGCAAGCCGAAAATGCGGATAAAAGCTAGCTACGCCGTGCAATCGATATAGCGGAATGCTCGAACGGGACGACAACGCGGCCAATTGATCGGCGGGAAGATAGCCGAACTGACCTTGAATGGCCTGCAGCTCGTCGTAGATCAACGGAATCGAAGACAATCTCGGGAGCCTCAGTTGCCGTTTCAAATGTGCCAGCCGGTGAGCACAATTGCTGAAATTCTTCCCGGCGGCTTCGGGAGTTTATAGCAGAGGGACGATGGCGTGTCCATGAAGACGGCGGCTCCGATGGTAATTGTTTGGCCAACTTTCCAGGAGCGCAACGAGGCAAGCGTTGACTTGGCGCGCGGGCGCGGAGTATAAGCAGCGCGGTCTTCGACTGTGACGAACACGACAAGAACGCGTGTCTTACGCGGTCTCACCGGCTTCGGGCTGATGCTCTCAGTCGCGAGCTTGGCGTCCGCCTGGGGACAAAGCCGCGCCGACAAAACATCCACGCAAAACACAACGCCGGTTCAATACGTGGGTGCGGGCGGCTGCAGCGCGCCTGCGTGCCACGGCAGCGTCCGGCCAATGACGCAGACGCGCATTTGGCAAAACGAATACAGCACGTGGGTTACGCAGGACAAACATTCGCGCGCCTACGCGATGTTGAGCGGGCCCGTAGCGACGCGCATGGCGAAAATCCTCGGATTGCCAACCGCGACCAGCGCGCCGAAATGCCTGGCGTGCCACGCGATTGACGCTGCCGCAGCGCAGCGCGGACGAACATTCGATATCAGCGATGGCGTGAGCTGCGAAAGCTGCCACGGACCGGCGTCGGCATGGCTCGGTCCGCATACCACGGTCGGATGGACGCATGAGCAATCGGTGAAACTGGGAATGTACGACACTCGGGACATTGTTCAGCGGACAGAACGATGCCTCGAATGCCATCTCGGAACGAAAAATAAATATGTAGACCATGAGATGCTCGCGGCGGGTCATCCGGATTTATATTTCGAACTGGATTCGTTCGAGGCGACCATGCCTCGGCATTGGAAGCAACCGCTCGAGCAAGACGCGTGGCGCGATGTGCGCGATTGGGGAACGGGCCAGGCGGTGCAACTTAGCGCGGAGATAAAATACTTGCAGGATTTGACGCAGCGCGAGGCGTGGCCGGAATACTCTCAGCTTGATTGCTTCGCGTGCCATCACGATTTAGTGAAAACGGAAAATAGTTGGCGACAGCAGCGCGGCTATGCCGGACGCACACCCGGAAGCCCTCCGTGGAATCCGTCGCGATACATCGTGTTTCGCCAGATGGCTCGCGCGGTGGACACAACTCTCGCGACAAGACTCGATGCCTCTCTTGAAAATGTGAATGCAGAGATGAGCCGTGTGGCCCCGGATCGGACAAAGGTCGCCGCGTCCGCCACGGATACTGCTGGCGCACTCGACGATTTGGCGCAACGAATTGCGGCGATGCCCTTCGATCAGGCCACTACCATCAAGTTGATGCGCAATATTTCCGCCGACAGCGACAAAATAGCCATGGCGGGAGAACGCAGCGCCGAACAGGCGACCATGGCGCTCAATTCCCTGTTTCTTGCGTGCTCGCGAAACACAAAGATCGCAAATGACGCGGAGTTGCGCGCCGCGATCGCGGGCCTCTATCAGCAATTGCAGAATCCGTCGGAGTACGATGGATTCCAGTTTGCCGCGCAGATGCGTAAAGTGAATGCGCTTCTGCGCTGACGCGCGAACACACGGCATTCGGTATTCTTCTCAATAATTTTCTTGCCGAGTATTTGCGATAACCATGCGCACTGACTCACTCGCCGAAAAAAGCAATTCCTCACACAAGTGGCAGTCCGGCTTCTGGGCGTTGATCGCCACCCAGTTTCAAGGTGCCTTCAGCGACAACTTTCTAAAATGGGTGACGATTTTCTTGGTCCTTGCGCTGGGACTGCCGCAAGCGCGCCGCGACCGCCTTGTCGTGCTGGTGATCCCGCTGCTGTTCGCCCTGCCGTTTTTACTATTTTCCATGACGGGCGGATATCTGGCGGATCACTACAGCAAGCGCAGCGTCACCGTCGGCACAAAGATCATGGAAATCGCCATCGTCATCCTCGCAGCAGCGGGACTGGCGCTGCACAGTTTATCCATTCCGGTCGTCGCAGTATTTTTGATCGGCTGCCAGGCGGCACTTTTCGGGCCTTCGAAGTACGGGCTGTTGCCGGAGTTGCTGCCGGATCCGAAACTTTCCTGGGGAAACGGAATCCTTGAGCTCGGAACATTTCTGGCGATCTTGATCGGAACCATCGCGGGCGGATTGCTGGCTGCGGAGTTTCGTGGACGCGAGTTCTGGAATGGCCTGTTGCTCGTGGCGCTGGCCATCGCAGGCTTGGTGTGCAGTGAAGGAATTTCGCGCGTACCGGCGGCGAATCCCGCGCGACGGTTTCACTGGAATCCGGCAGGAGAGTTGTGGGATGAGATTCGCATGATTCGGCGCGACCGCGTGTTGTGGGCGGCGGTGCTCGGAAACATTTATTTCTGGTTTCTGGGCTCGCTGGTGCTGATCAACATCATCCTCTACGCGACAGACATCTTGCGCGTGGGAAGCACACGCACCAGTTTGCTGATGGCCGCGACGACTCTTGGCATCGGATTGGGCAGCGTTGCTGCCGGATACTTGTCGAGAGGAAGGATCGAGCAGGGACTTATCGGAGCTGGAGCACTGGGCATTACCACGATGGCCGCGTTGCTTGCAATCCCGCACATTCGTTACGTGAGCGTGGCGGCGTTTTTGGGCGCGCTCGGGTTCTTCGCCGGATTTTTTGCGGTGCCAATCAACGCTATCATCCAGCACCAGCCCGAACCGGATCGCAAAGGAAGCGTCATCGCCGCGGCGAATTTGCTTTCGTTCGTGGGAATCGCGCTGCAGCCAATCGCGCAGTACGCGTTACTCAGAATCGGGCATCCGAATCCCGCAAAAATGTTTCTGATCATCGCTGCACTCACTTTAGGAGCCGCGCTTTTCCTGGCGATGCTCATGCCTGACTCGTTGCGACGCGTCGTGTCGTGGACGAAGCCGCCAGCCGGACCTTCGCAAACGAGCACGCATGCCGGCACCGCACCACGCTCTAAAAACTGAGCACTGCCTGAAAAAGTTGCCGGCTTGCCCCGCTACCTGCCGGATGCGACGCTAAAAGATCGAAAGCTTTATATGCAGGAATTTTTTCGGGTCGCGGCGGAAATCGCCGATCATGAGGCGCATATCGCCGGTGAGCCCGGTCATGTTGTTGTAAAACTGCGGGTCGGTGAAAAATTTGCCCATGCTGCCCTGACCATTGTTCAGTTTTCCCGTGACGTCACGAACGCTCGCGGATGCGTCGCGCAAATTCGTGAAGACGGAATCGTCGGTGACTAGTTTCCCGAGGGTGCCTTTTCCATCGCGCACGCCTGCGACCAGCGCATTGGAATTGTCGAGGAAAGCGTTGGTCTTTGTGTAAAACGAAGGATCGTAGATGAGCTTTCCGAGAGTTCCCTGCTGGGAATCGATGGCCGCACTAGCAGACTGGAGATGGCCGACGGTGGCGTCAACTTTGTTATACAGCTCGTCGGACGCCACAAGTTTTCCGATTGAGCCTTGACCGGACTGAACGCCACTGATGACTGATTCAGCTTTCGCGACTGTGGCATTCATGTGGTTGTACATCG
>DATNDO010000072.1:0-5273 GCA_035606955.1 Candidatus Angelobacter sp. | reverse complement strand
CGAAAGTCAGCATCCATAAATGCCAAGAGTTCGGTGGGCGCTTGTGAAATGACCTGATAGGCATCGCGCGCCAACTTCGTTTTTCCACCGCGCAAAACCTGAAGCAGCTTTTTCGCCTCGGCTGGCAGGTGAAGCACTTTCGCGGCTTCGCTTGCGGGTACATTGAGATTTTTCAGCAACGTGGCCGCGCGAGGACCAAGTTTCCGGAATGTGTAATACACCGTCGGAATGGCAAGGCGCACGCGCAAGCCGGCCGCCACGAATCCCTCGCGCGCTTTCGCCAATCTGGAAAGGCCGTCATAATCGGGACGCTTTCGCTGCAACTTGGGATGGATAACGCTCAGCAAGTTATTCGATTCCCAAAGTTTCAGAATTCCGGCCGCGTTTTCCTCGCGAGCGACATCCATTACTTCTTTCCCGATTTCGCGGTTGTCCATCGTGTCGTGCAGTCCCCGCTCGATCGCCAAATCGAACCATTCCTGAGTGCGCGGCTCCATTTTGAATCCCATACGCGCGCTGAATCGCAATGCGCGCAAAAGGCGAATGGGCTGATTGGTGAACGCATGGATCGAAAGCGCACGCACTTCGCGCCGCTCCAAGTCCGCCAAACCGTTCGTCGGATCCAGCAGCAGGCCGCGCGACGCGGGATTCAAGGAAATCGCCACGGCGTTGATGGAGAAGTCGCGGCGGCGGAGATCTTCCATGATAGTGGACCAGCGGACTTCGGGCTTGGCGCCAGGGCGCGCATAAACTTCGTCGCGAGCGGCGGAAATCGAGCCGTCGACATCACCGGCGAAAATCAACTCGTAATGGCGCAGGCGCTCGTCTTCAACTACAACGCGCGCGCCTCCCTTTTCCAACTCGCGCACCATGCGCACTGGATTTCCTTCGACCGTGAAATCCAAATCGCGCAGCGGCATACCGGAAATCAAATCGCGGACCGCGCCGCCAGCCAGATACACGTTCGAATCCTGCGCGCGAGCCAGTTCCTGCACCCGCAAAAGCACGGCGCGCTGCTCGGGAGACAACCGGCTTTCCAACAAGTACATGTAGTCAGGCATGAGTGACTCCGCCTCCTGCAAACTGCGAGTACGCGGCCTTAGCACGCGTCTCTTATCATCTACTCCCGGTTTTGAACCAGGTCTTGCTCAGGCCCGGGGATGGTGCTGCTTATAGACTTCTTTCAACCGTTCCTTCACCACGTGCGTATAAATTTGCGTCGTCGAAATATCGGCATGGCCGAGCATAAGCTGAACGGAGCGTAGATCCGCGCCGCGCTCCAACAGGTGAGTCGCAAAACTGTGACGCAGCATGTGGGGTTTCAGTTTCAATCGCAAGCCTGCTTTTCGTCCATACTCCGAGAGTTTTTTCCAGAAACCGATGCGGCCCATGCGCCCGCCAAAGCGATTCAAGAAAACGTACGGCGAAGTCTTTTCACGCAGGAGACTCTGCCGGGCCTTGCGCACATATTCTTCGACCGAGGCAACAGCGCTTCGGCCCATGGGAACCATTCGTTCCTTGTTTCCCTTGCCGATGCATCGAAGGCAGCCTGACTCCATTTGCAAATCGCTGAGGCGAAGATTCACCAATTCAGAGATGCGGAGCCCCGTGGAATAAAGGAGCTCGATCATGGCTTTATCCCGGGCCCCGATCGGGGTGCCCGTGTCGGGTTGCTCCAGCAGGCGATTTACTTCGTCGGTGCTCAAATGATTTGGCAGGCGCATGCGGAACTTAGGCGTCTCCACGCTTGCCGCTGGGTCTTCGACGATGTATCCCTCGATTTGGGCGAAACGGAAGAAATGCCGCAGAGCCACTAAATGGCGAGCTACGGAGCGGCTGTCGAGGCCCGAACGGTAGAGCGAAGTCAGGAAGTCCACGATACTGTCGCGATTGATCTGTTTCAAGGTTCGTCCGCGCACTTCCGCGAAGGCTTGGAATTTCTTCAGGTCGCGTCCATACGCAAGAATCGTATTCTGCGCGAGGCCTTTTTCGACTCGCAAATAATTCAGGAATGCGCGAACTAAGCTTTCCACTTGGCCACCTTTACGCTCACGCGCTTACGATTTCCCGGCAAGCTACCGGCAATTTGCTTTGCCGCTTCGCCACAATCATGCGGGCACGCGGTCCGCGCGGCGAAGCACGCTTTGAAGTTCCGCCAGCTCTTCACAGCGCAGAATCCATGCCAGCGCCAGGTAAAGACAAGCGGCGCCGAGAATCGCTCCGGCGAGGAGTCCGATTCTGGAAAGAAGATGCGCGTGCGGATCAAAACTGACGTATCTTAAAAACGCCATGCAGGCCAACCCCATCGTGACGGCGGCGGCGGCGATGCGTCCCAACGATGCCAGCACGGCCGCGAATCCCAACTGCCCGAAGCGCTTCCGAAAAATCCAAAGGAGCGCGAAGAAATTAAAGTACGCAGCGCTCGAGGTGGCCAGCGCGGGGCTTCCGTTGTAAAAGATGCGGAAGAACACGAACAAAAACACGACGTTCAAAAGCACGTTGATTGCGAGCGCGTATCCCGCGACAACCACGGGCGTCTTGGTGTCCTGCGTTGAATAGAACAGCGGCACAACCATTTTGACCGCCGCGAACGCCGGCAAGCCCAGCGCGTAATAGAAAAGAGCACGAGCGGCCAGCGTAGTCGACTCCGCAACGAATTTGCCGTGCTCGAAGAGCACCTGAATGATCGGCGTCCGCAACAGCACCAACCCGACTGCCGCGGGAACGGTGATGAACGAGACAAGGCGCAATGAGAATGTGAATGTCTTCTTCATTTCGTCATGCTGACGGGACGCCGCCTGGCGCGACATCATCGGCAGAATCACGGTGGAGATTGCAATGGCGTAGCTTCCCAGCACGAATTCCATGACGCGTTCCGCCACATACAGCGAAGTGATGCTTCCGCGCGGCATGCGGGACGCTGTCGCGAACATCGTATCGACAAAAAAATTGATCTGGTAAATTCCGATCCCGACGAATCCGGGAATCAACAACTTCCCCACTCGACGGACGCCGGGATCGCTGAAACTGATCCCGAAGTCGAATCGCATTCCGCGACGCACGAGCGAAGGCACTTGCACCAAAAATTGCAGAACGCCGCCAATGAGTATTCCCGCAGCCAGCGCGACGGCCGGATTTCTGTACGGCTCGGGCGCCCATTTCATAATGGGCTTGTAAACAGCGCCGACGGAAAACAGAATCACGGACAAATTAAAGAAAATTGGCGTCGCCGCCGGCACAGCAAATTCGTGGAACGAATTCAAAATCGCCATTGCGACCGCCGCGAGGGCTACAAAGAACAGGTACGGGAAGATCATCCGGTTCAAGTACACGGCGAAATCCCAATGCGACGGTCCCTGCCCGAATATCGTGAACGCGTAAATGATCCACTTTGAAAACAGGACGCCGAGAATCGAAAGCACTCCCGCGGCCAGAGCGACGGTCCAAAAAATACGGTTCGCGAAGCGCCAGATTGCTTGCTGGTCCTCGTTTTTCAGGTATTGCGCAAAAACTGGGATAAAAGACGCCGAGAGCGAACCCTCGCCTACTAAACGCCTCAAAAGATTCGGGATACGAAACGCCAAAATGAAAGAGTCAGCCGCTACCGAGGTACCCAAAAGAAGAGTGATACGCTGGTCGCGAACGTAACCGCAAATCCGGCTGACGAGGGTGATCAGGGTGATGACGGAAGCGGACTTCAGAATCTGCCTTTTTTCGGTCAACCGGCAGCAGCTCCGTTCCTAACCCTTTAATAAACAATGAGTTGACAACTCGCTATGGCAACAATAACATACAGACTTTCATTTCGCAATACCTTTCCAGACGAGGGTAATGGGCCAAGAAAATTCAAACTGACCCAGCACCCCAGCGAGGTTACGTGCCGTCGAAAAAACGCAGTGCGACGACGACTCACAAGAAAGTGGTGATCCTGATGCTCGACGGAACGCGGGCGCAGGGCTACTTGAACGCCAGCGACCTGGGTCAGCAGGAGAACGTCGAGTTGCTGAGCGACACCGGCGAATACAGGACGCTGGAGCTTGCCGCCATCAAAAGCATCCACTTCGTTCGTGAGTTTCGTGATGATTTTGAGCCTGAGCGCAAGGCATTCCTCAGCCGCCCCAAGCTCGACGGGTTATGGGTGCGCCTTCGGTTCCGCGACGATGACGTGCAGGAAGGCATTGTTGCCAACGATCTGCTCGACCTGCTCGCGAATGGAGTTCGCCTGACGCCTCCGGATCTCCACGGGAATAGCCTGTGGATATTCATTCCACGCACGGCGCTTACCGAAATGAAAGTCCTGGGTGTGGTGGGCGTCGCGCGACGGCAACCGGCCGCTGCCATAGTCGACAAGCAGCCTAAATTGTTCAGTGAGTGACCCCGCTTCCGTGCAGCAAATTGCTCCCTCGTTTCAGACAGCCGAGTTGATGTACATTTTCAGCGAAAGAGCCGCAAGACGGCCGGAGGACATAAATGAAACTCGGAGAAATCGCCGCGCGGTTGAAATGCGCTCTGGAAGGCGACGCTGAAATCGAAATTAGCGGAGTGGCGGGGATCGAGGAGGCTCAGCCCGGCCAGCTGACTTTTCTCGCAAACCGGCGTTACCGGCTCGCTGCGTCAAAGACGCGCGCTTCGGCGATCATCGTGCCGGAGAAAGAAGAAGGACTGACGCTGCCGTGCCTTCGCGCCGACGATCCTTATTTGACGTTCGCGCATGCCATCGAACTTTTTTACGCCGCGCCACGCTATGCAGCGAGCGTTCATCCGACTGCGGTGATTGCCAAGTCCACCCGAATCGGCGCTGGCGCTCACATTGGTCCTTACTGCTTTGTCGACGAGGATGTCATCATCGGCGCGAACGCAGTGCTGCATAGTTTTGTCAGCGTTTATCGCGGCGCGCGCATCGGGGACAATTTTTTCGCGCACAGTCACGTTGCCGTCCGCGAAGGGTGCCAGATCGGCCATCGCGTTATCTTGCAGAATGGCGTGGTAATCGGCGGCGACGGCTTTGGCTTCGCGCGCCAGCATGACGGCAGGTGGTACAAGATTCAGCAATCGGGAGTCACCCTTATTGGTGACGATGTGGAAATTCAGGCTAACAGCGCTGTCGATCGCGCCACGGTGGGCGAAACGCGTATTGGACGCGGCACGAAACTCGATAATCTTGTTCAAGTGGGGCACGCGTGCACTATCGGCGAAGACTCGCTTCTTTGCGGACAGGTGGGGCTCGCCGGCTCGACCGTCATAGGCAACCGCTGCATTCTGGCCGGCCAAGC
>DATNDO010000043.1:0-85372 GCA_035606955.1 Candidatus Angelobacter sp. | reverse complement strand
TTCGCGAGGCTCGCCGCAATGTTCGCACGATTTTGCGCATCGAGAAGCCCGTTGACGCGCTTGATGGTTTCCTGCAACTCGGTGACGCGCGCATTTAGATTTTGCAACAACTGCGTTGCCTGCGGCGCGAGGTCGCTTATTTTCGCGGCGAGTTCATCGAAACTCGCATAATTCACTCCAACCAAAACGGCACCCGGGCGGGCAAGTGGAGCGGCTGCGGTGCCCGGAACGATACCGAGGAAATTTTCGCCGAGAGCTCCAAGGCTTGAGATTTTTGCCTTGCTGTCTGTCTTTACTGGAACTTCATCGTCGACTCGAAATTTGACTTCCATGTGCGTGGGATCTTGCGGATCGCTGCGGACGGATAGGACACGTCCCACGGGAGGACCGCCGGCGTAGCGCACTTCGGAGCCTGGTCCGAGGCCACCGGCATTCTTGAAGTAAGTCCGGTAAGTCGGTTCAGCGCCACCGAAAACTCCGGACAGCGAGAAAAGAGTCACCACGAGGAGACCCACCGCGACAATGACAAATAGTCCAACGAACGCGCGTTCGCGTTTGGCTTGCAATCGTGCCTCTCAAATATCCGCGGAAAAGCTAACTTTGACGGTGAGCCCGCCAAGCCGGCGGAGTATAACACGACCTGCACTCGAAACGTTCATGCGGCGACTCTCGCGGCGTGCTGCGGCAGGCGGACCGATACAACGGTGCTATAAACGCAAATGCTCAGTGAGGCGGTCGAGGAAGCCTTCGTCTTCGGCAACGTCCGGTTCCGGAACACGATCGAGAAACTGGCGCACGCGAGGTTGTTGGCTCGATTTCAGCTCTTCCACGGTGCCGAGCGCGATTACGTTTCCCTTGTCTACCAAGATCATGCGGTCGGCGATGAGGAAGGCGCTGGCGAGCTCGTGGGTGACGACGACAATGGTCATTCGGAAGGCTTTTTTCAATTTCAGAATCAGATCGTCGATGCCTGCGGCGATGATGGGATCGAGGCCCGCGGAAGGCTCGTCAAAAAAGAGAACTTCGGGATCCATAGCCAGGGCGCGAGCGACTGCGGCGCGCTTTTTCATGCCGCCGCTCAGTTGCGCGGGAATGTAATCTTCGTAACCGGAGAGGCCCACTTCTTCCAGCTTCAATCGCACCATGACCTCGATAGTGGAGTCGTCGAGCCGAGTATGCTCGCGAAGTGGAAGAGCGACATTTTCTCCGACGGTCATCGAGCCAAAGAGCGCACCGCTCTGAAACGAAACACCGAGCTTCTTGCGAAGTTCGGCCATGTCGTGAGCTGAGATACAGCACAGATTTTTACCGCGAATCCAAATCTCACCGCCAGAAGGTTTTTCGAGGCCCATCAACGTGCGAAGAAGCGTGCTCTTCCCGGAGCCCGAGCCACCGAGAATAACCAGGGTCTCGCCAGCTTTCACGTCAAAGGTAACGCCGTGGAGAACTTCGCGATCGCCGTAACGCACGCGCAAATTGCGCACACTAATTGCAATTCCTTCGTTGACCGGTGCGTCCGATTCGTTTTCGTTCGACGTAGTCATGAATGCGGTGCCGTAAGGTAAAAGAGCATGGTGAAAACCAAATCGACCAGCACGACCAGGAAGATGGATTTTACCACCGCCGATGTGGTCGAGCGGCCTACTTGTTCCGCACCTAGACCGGTGGAAAGTCCTTCCTGACAGCCCACCGCGGTGATCACCATGCCGAACATCACGCTTTTAATCAAGCCGGTAACGATGTCGCGAAGGACGAGGGCGCTGAGGGTTGTGTGAATATAGGAGCCGAAAGTGAAGCCCGCGCCCGCGACGCCAAAAACAGAGCCGCCGAGGACGCCCATGAAGTCGGCCCAGGTGGTTAGGCAGGGCAGCATCAGGGCCATGGCGACGAATTTGGGCGCGACAAGAAAATGAACGGGATCGAGCGCCATGGTTTGAAGCGCGTCAATTTCTTCGTTCACTTTCATGGTGCCAATCTCGGCGGCAAAGGCAGAGCCAGAGCGTCCAATGACGACGATGGCTGTCATGAGCGGACCGAGTTCTCGCGTCATGGAAACAGCGACGGCGTTGGCGACAAACTCCATGGCGCCGAACCTGCGAAGTTCGTAGGCGGACTGAAGGGCGAGGATGGTCCCGATAAAAAAAGATATGAGGGAAAGAATGGGAATGGCGCCGACGCCCACAGCCATCGCCTGATGAATCGCGCGCTCCACGCGCAGCCGCTGACCCTGGAAGGGCGCTATGACGACGGCGTGAAGCGAGCGGCCTGTGAGGATCGTGAGGTCGCCAAGATAGGCGAGCGTGTCGATCGTTGCTTGACCGACTGTCTCCGTGACGGACATGAGCGGAATCTCAGGCCGTGGCGCCGGAAGAGACCGGCTGAACGCCGCGGACCGCCTCTTCTTCAGTGCCGTACACTTCGAAAACTTTGATGAGACGGGTCAACTCGAAAACTTCTTTGGCCACGCGGCTGAGTCCGAAGAGAGCGAGACCAAGCTTTGATTCCCTAGATACCTTCAGAGCTTCGACGAGGCAAGCGACGCCCGCACTGTCGATGTATTTGACGCTGGTCAGGTTCACGACCACGCGAGGAACCTTTTGTACCTTTAGCAATTCCATAAGCGTTTTGCGGAGGTCCGGAGAGTTGTAGAGCGTGATGTCACCGGCAACATCCACAATTGTGGCGAGGCCGCTGGGGCGCGTTGTAATGTTCATCAATTTCTCCCACTCAGGAGGATAGCAGGGACTATGGGGAGAGCATACCCTGAGTTGGGCTTGGCGCAAAGCACTGAGATGGGTTTTGCGAGTCGAGTAGAACGGAAACAGCGGGCCGCAAACAGGCGCTTGGCGGGATATATGCGCTGAACACCCCAAGGCTGAGCTCGAGTGACAGCAGACAAGCCATCTTGCGTCACTCGACCGAGCTATGAGATCGGTTTCTTGTTCAGAAGCAAAATGTACCAATTACTTGCGTCTTAAGCGACGTGCGGATAGCCATCGCGATGGTTGGTTCTGCTTTCGCCACTCTTCATTTGGCGCAGCGCCCAAACGAGCAGGGACAAATGGTCCGCAACGCCTGCTTTCTCGCAGAGGTCGCGGAGCAACCGGTGGAACGAGCTCGAAGGCATGCGAAGTTCGGTGCAGACTTGTTTGTCCGTTTTTCCGCCGGCGAGGGCGCGAAGAACAATTGTTTCCTCAAGCGTGAATGACGGATGCCGGGGTTCAACGGGCGTCTGGGGCTTATTCTGGAATGTGCTGTAGCGACTGCGACTATGGGTGTTGGTGGCCTCGGGCCTAGATTTGATATTTGGTTTCACGGGTGTCCCTCCGATTTTCTTGCTGCAACTGCCAGGCGCAATTTTCAATGCAGGTAAGTTCGGATGGGGACAACGAGAAAAATCGCTGGAACTTTATTGCGTGGCGGATTGAGAGGCCGCCCGTTATTCGTGCCTACAATGCGTAAAGCATCGTTCAAGAGGAAGTGTATTTGAAGAGCTGCTGCGGTGACTGTCCCGTTAGAGACAGGTGGAGGAGATCACTTCGCGTTCGTTGACCGGAACTCTTAGGTGCGAAAAAGCCAAGCCGTTCTTGCAGGAGAAAACAGCCCTTGACTTTATTTCGAGCGGACATAGACTTCGGCCCGCCCACGCGAACAGCAGGCGCTGCTGCGAACTCGAAGCGAGCGCAGCGGGATAACGCGATTTCCCTAGAGAAGAGAGGCAAGATGCGAGTTTCGAATTTTGAATTGCGAGGGATTTTACTGGTGGTGAGTGTCGCGCTGTTTGCAACGGCTGGCGTTGCGCAGCGGCGGAATGCGGCGGCGGAGCAGGATCAATTTCGATTCCGATTCGTTGGGCCGATTGTCGGGAATCGAGTCGCGTCGGTTGCAGGTGTCGCGGGAGACGAAAGCACGTATTACGCGGGCGCGGCGTCGGGTGGCGTCTGGAAATCGACGGATGGAGGAAACCGTTGGGAGCCGGTGTTTGACAAAGAACCGGCCTCGGCGATCGGCGCGTTGGCAGTGGCGCCTTCGAATCCGGATGAGGTGTGGGCCGGGACCGGCGAAGCGTGGGCGATACGCGACAGCGACGTGATGGGAAACGGCATTTACAAATCCACTGACGCAGGAAAAACGTGGACCAATATGGGTCTGGGCGCAACCGGACGTATCGGGCGCGTGGTGGTGAACCCAATGGATCCAAATACTGTGTTCGTGTGCGCTCTGGGGCGTACGACGGGCCCTCAGCAGGAGCGCGGCGTTTATCGGACGACAGATGGAGGAAAAACGTGGGAGCGCGTGTTGTTTGTGGACGAAAACACGGGATGCTCCGGTCTGGCGATGGACCCCCACAATTCGAGTACGTTGTTCGCAGGTGCATGGCAAGTGGTGATGCATACATGGGCTGAGCTCGGCGGCGGGCCGGGCAGCGGAGTATATGTTTCGCATGATGGCGGCACGAAGTGGACACGCATTGAAGGCCACGGCTTGCCGAAGCCGCCGGTCGGGAAAATTGACGTCGCCGTGGCGCCGACGGATTCGGACCGCGTGTACGCGTTGATTCAGACGAAAGATCAGGGCTCGCTGTGGAGGTCGGATGATGGCGGAGAAAATTGGCATGCCGCGAGCTACGACCGGTCTCTGACCGGGCGCGCCGGGTATTACATCCGCATCGGAGTTTCGAGCGGGAATGAGGATGAAATTTATGTGGCGAGCAGCGGATTTCACGAGTCGGTGGACGGTGGAGAAACGTTCAAGGATGTACCGTGGGGCGGCGACAATCACGATATCTGGATTGACCCAAAGAATCGGGACCACTTCGCGTTGACGAATGACGGCGGGTTGATGATTACGACGGTCCACGGACGCGGATTCCATCGCGTGTCGCTGCCGATCGGGCAGATGTATCACGTCACCGTGGACAATCAGGTTCCGTATTACGTCTACAGCAACATGCAGGACGATGGGAATATGCGCGGGCCGAGTTTGTCGGAAGGCGGATACGGGTACGGTGGGCCGCAGGAAGTTGGATGGGACCACGGAATGGGCGGGTGCGAATCCGGCTGGACAGTGCCGGATATTACGGATCCAAACATCGTGTGGGCGACGTGCTATGGGGACGAAGTGACGCGTTGGGACGCGAAAACGAAGTTGGCGCGTTCCGTGAGTCCTTGGCTACATACGCTCGATTCACCGCCGAACGATACGAAATACCGCTGCCACTGGACGCCACCGCTGGCGATCGATCCGTTCGATCACAACACGGTCTATTACGGTTGCCAGGTGATCTTCAAAACGACGAATGGAGGCCGGAGCTGGACGGTCGCGAGCCCTGATCTTTCTACGCATGACCCCAGCCGGATCGTTCCATCGGGCGGGTTGGAAGGCGACAACCTGGGGCAATTCTACGGCGAAGTGGTGTTTGCGATTGCGCCTTCGCAGATTCAGAAGGGACTGATTTGGGCAGGAACGAATGACGGACAGGTGTGGTACACGAAAGACGGCGGCGGCCAGTGGAACAATGTGACGAAAAATATCTCGGGGCTTCCCGCGTGGGGAACCGTTACGAGCATTCAGCCTTCGCATTTCGATGCGGGAACGGCGTACGTCTCGGTGGATTTTCACTTGATGGATAATCGGGATCCCTTTATTTACAAGACGACGGACTTTGGACAGAGTTGGACGAAGATCAGCGACGGATTGCCTAAGGGAGAATTGGGGTACGTTCGCGTGATTGCCGAAGATCCCAATTGCAAGGGGCTGCTGTTCGCTGGGACCGGGAATGCGTTGCACTACTCGCTGGACGATGGCGGGCACTGGACGGCGTTCGACAAAGGTTTACCGCATACGACGGTTTCGTGGGCTGTAGTGCAGAAACAATTCCACGATCTGGTGGTATCGACGTACGGACGCGGACTCTACATTCTGGATGACATCACGCCGCTCGAGCAGATGGCGAAGGATAATTCGGAGGCAGCGGTGCGGCTGTTCGAACCGCGCGCGACCTACCGGTTCGTGCGCGGCGGGGGAGTCGGGATCACATACGCCTTGAAGACGGAAGTGAACGCGAACGCGGAGAGTAAACAGGCAAGCAAGAAAGACGCCGCTGAAGATACGGAACAAGCTGCGGCGACCAGCGCGGACAAAGATAAAGGCCCGGTGCAAATTGAAATTCTCGATTCGAACGGCAAGGTGGTCAGGAAACTGAAAGCGTCCGGCAAAGCGGGAATGAATCGAGTGGAGTGGGACTTGCGGTACGAACCGCCGCAGCTGGTGGCGTTGCGCACGGCGGCTCCTGACAATCCGCACATTTGGGACGAACTGCGGTTCCGCGATAAGAACTCGCGTCCGATTACACACTGGGGATTGGAAGTCGCGGCAGCGGGGCCGATCGTCACGCAGGGGAAGTACACGGTCAGGCTGACAGTCAATGGAAAGAGCTACACGCAGCCGCTGACAATTTTGCGAGATCCAAATGTTCCAAGCAGCGATGCAGAAATCGAATCTTCCGTGAAAACGCTGCTGCGCATACGCGACGACATCACGACCACTTCGGATATGGTGAATCAAATCGAATGGATGCGGAAACAGCTTGACGACGTGCAGTCGATGCTGGCGGATGAAAAGACCAAGGGCGATTTGCTGAAGTCCGTGAAAGAGATGGACGAGAAGTTGCAGGGGGTTGAGTTCAAGTTGATCTCGCGCGTCGAGGCCAACAGCGATGACAAATATTTCGTTTCAGCTTATAAAGTGTATCTGAATTTGTTGTGGCTGAACGGCGAGGTAGGCTCGGGCGCGGGAGACGTGGCGGGCGGTGCGGCGTTTGCGCCCACGGATACGGCTTTAAGTTTGTTGCAAATGATTGAGAAGGACTTGGCGTCAGCGAAGGCCGATTACCAGGCTTTGATTAGCAAGGATATTCCGGCGTTTAATCGCTCGCTTGCGGAGCATGGAGTGATTCCGGTTACGGCAGTCAGTCCGGCACCGGATGCGGGCGCAGGCGGAAATCGATAGAGCCTCAGCAGTATGAAGCGAGGCGATTGACTGCTGCGTTTGTGGCGGCGCGCATTCGATGCGGTCTCTTATTTTGTGTTGCCCCAGATATCGCCTACGGTGAAACCTTCGGGGAACGGGTCGTCGCTTTCCAGCACGTATTGCGAGAAACCGGTGATCCACGCGCGTCCGCTGATGGTGGGAACTACGGCCGGATAACGGCCGACGCGCGATTCGCCGATGAGACGGCCTGTGAACGTGGTGCCAAGAATTCCTTCGTGAACAAAGTCCTGGTGGAGCGAGAGCACGCCCTTTGCGTGCAATGCGGCCATTTTCGCGCAAGTTCCTGTGCCGCAGGGCGAGCGGTCTAGTGCGCCGGTCCACGACGAAGGACGATTCCAGTCGAGCTCGCCGGTGGACACGATTACAGCATTCTTGCGATGAATTTCTGGATTGGATGAAGGCGCGGAAAGTTGCGCGATGGTGATTCCTGAGATCGCGGGATTTTCAGGATGCGCGACGGGAAGCTGCTCCTGCGCCGCCGCCTTGATCATTTCTCCGACGCGAACGATCCCTCGAGCTTCCTCGGGGATAAGGCGAATTCCCAGAGGTTCTGCGTCGGCGATAACGTAAAACATTCCTCCGTAAGCGACGTCAACCTTGACGGCGCCCAGTCCTTGCACTTCAATTGACGCGTCGAGATAAACGGCGAAGGCCGGGACATTTTGAAATGTGATGCGTGTGACTTTCGAATTCTCGATTTCCGCCTCGACTTCGATGAGACCCGCTGGCGTGTCTAATTTCAGGCGCATAGTTCGGCCGCGAATCGGAATCATGCCTGTCTCGAGCAGAACGGTAGCGACGCAAATCGTGTTCGTGCCGGACATCGGCGGGTATTCGACCTGCTCCATGATGATGAAGCCGGCGTCCGCATCGGGATGGGTGGGCGGGAGAATTAAATTGCAATTGGAGGCAGGGTAGCCGCGCGGTTCGCGGAGCATCAGCTTGCGAAGGCTGTCGGCGTGCGTCTCGAAGTAAAGTTTTTTCTCGAACATCGTTTTGCCCGGCACATCTAGAACTCCGCCGATAATGACGCGCCCCGGCTCGCCACAAGCGTGAGCGTCGATTGCGGAAATCATGCGCGCGAACTGCATGGGTGCCTCCAGAGGTGCGAAGAAGTGAAAGATAGCAAACGTCTTGTATATAGTATATTCAACGGGTTATATTTCAATGTTTCACAGACTGCGGTGAGGTGTGTTTCCGCTTATTCTGCTTCTGGCGAACAAAGAGTTTATGCGAGAACAAGTTAGTCGCGTTAAGGTAATCGATTCTCACACAGGCGGCGAGCCGACGCGAGTCGTTGTTGCAGGTGGTCCGTCGCTGGGCGGCGGCCCATTGTCTGGCCGGCTGGCACGATTTCGCGAGGAATTCGACTGGTTCCGATCTGCGGTGGTGAACGAACCTCGCGGATCGGATGCGGTCGTGGGCGCCCTGCTATGCGAACCGGAGGATCCGTCGTGCACAGCGGGCGTGATTTTTTTCAACAACGTTGGCTACCTGGGAATGTGCGGTCACGGAACGATTGGCTTGCTCGTAACTTTGAAACACCTGGGGCGGCTCAAGCCGGGCGAGCATCAGATCGAGACGCCCGTAGGAAAGGTGACGGCGCAGCTGCACGAAACGGGCGAAGTGTCCGTCGACAATGTTGTGAGTTATCGCACGGGCGTTGGGATTGGCGTGGATGTGCCCGGGCATGGTTTGGTCACTGGAGACGTGGCGTGGGGCGGGAACTGGTTTTTCCTGGTGAAAGAGCATGGGATGGAAATCTCCTTTGCCAACGTCGAAAGATTGACTGAATTCACGTGGCAGATTCGCCAGGCAATTACACGCGCAGGCATCAGAGGCAAGAACGGTGGGGAAATCGATCACATCGAGTTGTTTGGTCCTTCAAAGATTCCCGGCGTGAACAGCAAAAATTTTGTGCTGTGTCCGGGGAAGAGCTACGACCGTTCACCGTGCGGAACAGGCACGTGCGCAAAGATGGCGTGTCTCTACGCGGACGGCAAGTTGAAGGAAGGCGCGATCTGGCGGCAGGAAAGCATTGTGGGGAGCGTGTTCGAAGGCAGCATTAAGGTTCGGGAAGGGGAGCCAGATGGCCATGTGTACCCAAGCATAAAAGGGGCGGCGTACATCGATGCTGAAGGCGACCTGATACTCGACGAGCGCGATCCGTTTCGTTTCGGAATTACGAAATGAGGGCGAGAGCCTATGACGTAGTGATTATCGGCGCAGGGATTGTTGGCGCTGCGTGTGCTTGGGCTTGCGCGAACGAGGGTTTGCGCGTCGCAGTGGTTGAGGCTGACATCATCGGAGGAGGTGCGACCGGGGCGGGAATGGGCCACCTGGTTGTCATGGATGACTCCGAGGCACAGTTCGCTCTGACTCGATACTCGCGTTCGTTATGGCAGCAGCTTGCGAGGGAATTGCCGGGCGATGTGGAGTACGAGTCGTGCGGAACGATTTGGGTGGCCGCTGATGAAGAGGAGATGGAGGCCGTCCGGCAAAAAAAAGAATTTTACGAGGCGCGCGGCGTATCGGTGGAAGTGCTCGATGCGAAGGCGCTGCGAATGGCGGAGCCGAGCCTGCGCGAAGGGTTGGTCGGCGGGTTGCTAGTTCCCGGCGACGCGGTGATTTATGCGCCGTGCGCGGCGCGATTTTTCGTCGAACGAGCGCAGTCACGGGGCGCTGAATTGTATCTTTCGCGCGTGGTGACGGAGATTAACGCCGAAGGCGTGCGGCTAAATGATGGCACCGTCATTGCCGCCCACTGGGTGGTGAACGCCGCGGGAACGTGGTCGCCGATGCTCACTCCGGGGATTGAAGTGAAAAAACGCAAAGGGCACCTGGTGATTACTGAACGATATGCGGGATTTGTGAAGCACCAATTGGTGGAGCTGGGATATTTGAAGAGTGCGCATTCGATGGCGACGGAATCGGTAGCGTTCAACGTGCAGCCGCGGCGCACGGGCCAAATGTTGATTGGGTCTTCCCGGCAGTTCGATGTGGAGGGCAAAGAAGTCGATGCGAGTATTTTGAAGCGCATGCTGGAGCGAGCAGCGGACTTTTTGCCGGGAGTGAATCGATTGTCGGCGATTCGTAGTTGGACGGGTTTTCGCGCAGCGACACCCGATAAATTGCCGCTGATTGGCCCGTGGGTCGGACGCGAGAATCTATTTCTTGCCACGGGACACGAAGGTTTGGGTATTACGACATCGCTGGGAACGGCAAAGCTGCTTGTAGATCAACTCTTGCGACGCGCGTCGGAAATTCCGATCGGGCCGTATTTGCCTTCGCGCGTTCCCGAGGGCGTACATGCCTAAGGCTTTTTCAGTGACGGTGAATGGCGCGCAAGTTGGCGTGACGGAAGACATGACCGCGCTGGCGGCAATTCTTCTGAGCGGCACGACAACTTTGCGGCGTTCCGTTAGCGGCGCGGCGCGCGGTGCGCTGTGCGGAATGGGCGTGTGCTTCGAATGCCGAGTGACGATTAATGGGGAACGCCATTGCCGGTCATGTCAGATACGATGCGGGCAGGCAATGGACATTCGAACGGATGAATAACTCACGGCGCAGTTTCGATGTGCTGGTCGTGGGAGCTGGGCCCGCGGGAATCGCGGGGGCGTGTTGCGCGGCAGAAGCCGGCGTGCGCGTCGGGGTCGTCGACAATAATCTGCGCGCCGGAGGACAGATTTGGCGAGGCGAAACACGGGATTCGCATTTGGCGGAAGCCGCGAGCTGGCTTCGGAGGCTTGCCAGTTCGCCCGCGGAAATTTTGACTCCGATGGAAGTCTTTGCGCAGCCGGAAACAGGCAGACTCACCGCGACGTCTTCAGACGGCCTGTGCGAGTTGAGTTACAAGAAATTGATTTTGTGCACGGGAGCGCGGGAACGTTTCCTGCCGTTTCCGGGATGGACGTTGCCGAATGTGATGGGAGCGGGGGGATTACAAGCGGTGGTGAAATCGGGGATGGACATTACCGGCAAGAAAGTAGTGATCGCCGGAAGCGGGCCACTCCTTTTGGCGGTGGCTGCACATCTGAGGGCGCACGGAGCCGACGTACGTACAATTGCGGAGCAGGCGCCGTGGTCGCGTCTGATTCGATTTGGCATGGCGGTGGCATCTCACGGACGGAAGATTTCTCAGGCGCTTCAGCTCAAGAAACAGCTTTCGCGGATTGCGTTTCGCGCGGGGTGTTGGGTAACTGCAGCAGAAGGAAATGGCAAGGTTGAAAGTGTCACCCTGCGAACCGAGAGTAAAACATGGAAGGAAGCATGCAATTATCTCGCGTGTGGGTTTCATCTGGTTCCGAATACGGAGTTGGCATCGCTCCTTGGTTGCGAGCTGCGAGCGGGATTTGTGCGAACTGATAATTTTCAGGAAAGTTCGGTCTCAGGAATTTATTGCGCAGGCGAACCGACGGGAATTGGCGGGCTTGAGCTGTCGATTGCGGAGGGGCAAATCGCCGGGTTCGCGGCGGCGGGCCAGCGCGAAAGAGCGCAGGAATATTTCGGCGAGCGAAAAAGCCAACGCCGCTTTTCGATGGCGCTGGAGCGCGCGTTCATGCTGCGAGATGAATTGAGGCCGCTGCCGAGCGCAGAGACCATCGTTTGCCGCTGCGAAGACGTAAAGTTCGGGCGGCTGAAAGAGCAATCGTCCTGGCGCGCGGCGAAATTACAAACGCGCTGCGGGATGGGACCGTGCCAGGGCCGGATTTGTGGACCTGCAGTAGAATTTTTGTTTGGATGGAAGGCGGAGTCCGCGCGTCCACCGATTTTTCCGGTGGCAGTAGAAAGTCTTGCCGCGACCGGATGCGTTGAATGAATTTGCTAATACATAAGGAGCACCAATGAACTGGACAGGGGTGATGCCGGCAATTACGACGTGCTTTGACCGCGACTACAAGATAGATCACGATTTTGTTGCGAACCATTGCCGCTGGCTGGTGGAACACGGATGCACGGGAATCGTGCCATTGGGGTCGCTGGGAGAGGGCGCGACGCTCGAATATGTAGAGAAGGTCGCAGTGATCGAAACTTGCGTGCAGTCCGTAGGCAAGAAAGTGCCTGTCGTAGCGGCGATATCTTCCCTGCGGACCACGGAAGCGGTGGAATTGGCGAAGGCGGCAGCGGACAAGGGATGCGCTGGCGTGATGATTTTGCCGCCGTACGTTTATCGCGGGGACTGGCGGGAAATGAAATCGCACGTAGTAGCGGTGATGCGCGCGACAAAACTGCCATGCATGCTTTACAACAATCCCGTGTCGTACGGGACGGATTTTTTGCCGGAGCAAATCGCCGAACTGGCGAATGAACACAAGAATCTGGAGTCCGTAAAGGAATCAAGCACCGACGTGCGGCGCGTAACGGCGATTCGCGCGCTGCTGGGAGACCGGCTGGCGATTTTTATGGGCGTCGATGATGCGATTGTCGAAGGCGTGCAAGCGGGAGCGGTGGGGTGGATTGCGGGACTCGTCAATGCGCTACCAGAAGAGTCCGTGGACTTGTTTCGCTTTGCGGCCGAAGGGAAAATCGACGAGGCTTCTGCAATTTACAAATGGTTTCTACCGCTTTTGCGGATGGACACGGTTCCGAAGTTCGTGCAACTGATCAAACTGGTGCAGCAGGAAGCTGGAATGGGTAATGCGCGAGTGCGTCCGCCGAGGATGGAGTTGGAGGGCAAGGAATTGGACGAGGCGAGGATGATTATCCGAGCGGCCCTGAAGACACGGCCCGGACGGAATGCCGAGCGGGAAACGACTCGAGCGTAGATTGACTTTCCGGAAAGAGGAGCTTTGCAATGGGATTAACTGGCAGATCGATCCTCGGGAGTGAATTAGGCAAGACGGGCGGCAAGATATTCCACGCGATAAATCCCGCCACGGGACAGGAGCTTGAGCCGAATTATTATTCCGCTGGTGCGAAAGAGACGGACTCCGCTGCGCGAATGGCGGCGAGCGCGTTCCCTGTGTACAGCGGCGCATCCGGAAAGACGAAAGGCGCGCTGCTGAGAAAGATTGCGGAGCAAATCGAGGGCCTGGGCGATGATTTGGTCACGCGAGCCGTGCAGGAAACAGCGCTGCCGCCAGCAAGAATCAAGAATGAAACGGCGCGAACCTGTTTTCAGCTTCGGCTTTTCGCGGAAGTGGTGGAAGAAGGATCGTGGGTAGGCGCGCGAATTGACCGCGGAGATCCTGGGCGCAAGCCTGCGCCCAAGCCGGATATACGTTCGTTGTGGAGAGCGCTCGGACCGGTAGCGGTTTTTTGCGCGAGCAATTTTCCGATTGCGTTTTCGGTGGCCGGAGGCGATACAGCGTCGGCGCTCGCCGCTGGGAGTCCCGTGGTAGTGCGGGCGCACGCAGCGCATCCGGGCACGGCGGAGATGGTCGGGCAGGCGATTCAACGCGCGGTGAAAGAATCGGGCTTGCCTGAAGGGATTTTTTCACTGCTGTTCGATGCGGGAACAGAAGTGGGTTTGGCACTCGTCAATCACGCCGCGATCAAGGCAGTGGGATTCACAGGATCAAGAAACGGAGGACGCGCGCTGATGGACGCGGCGACCGCGCGCCCGGAGCCGATTCCGGTGTTTGCCGAAATGAGCAGCACAAATCCCGTTTTCATTCTCCCCGGAGCGATGAAGGAAAGAGGCGCCGAAATCGCGAAGGGAGTGCACGCCTCGGTGACACTGGGGGCTGGACAGTTCTGCACGAAGCCTGGAGTTGTGGTGGTTGGGGATGACGCATCCGCACGAGAATTTGCGACGAGTCTGCGCGAGTTGATGAAGGCGAGCGGCGAGTTCACTCTGCTGACGTCGAGAATCCATGAAGCCTATCGCACCGGGGTCGAGGCCAGGAGCCGCGAAGAGAAAGTCCGTCAGGGGCCGCGCGCTGGCGAGGAGGCGGCAGCAAGTGGTTTTCGGGTGGGTACAGCGCTTTTCGAAACGGATGCGCCTGCGTTTATCGAGAATGAAAACCTGCAGTCCGAGATTTTCGGACCTTCGACATTGATCGTCCGCCAGAATTCCCGTGATGAACTCCTGGCAATTGCGCGAGGACTGGAAGGACATTTGACGGCTACGCTGCACGGCACCGAGGATGACCTACGCGAGTTTGCGGACCTGGTCGCGATACTTCAGACCAAGGTTGGAAGATTGATTTTCAACGGCTATCCAACCGGCGTGGAAGTTTGCCATGCGATGGTGCATGGAGGACCCTACCCGGCGACGTCCGATGGGCGTTCGACTTCGGTGGGGACGCAAGCGATTTATCGCTTCGCGCGGCCTGTTTGTTATCAGGATTTCCCCAATATAGCGCTTCCCGATGAGCTGAAGAACGAAAACCCGATGGGAATTTGGCGACTCGTCGATGGACAGATGACTCGTGACAAGTTGGCCGCGACGGCGGAAGTAAGATCGGCTTAACGGTGCGCTTGAGCAAATCTGCTCGCTTAGATGCCACGTTTTTTCACGCTACAGTCAAATCCTTAGCGACGCATTAAGAAACCTGATACATTTCCGGCACTGATTTATCGTGATGGCTGTTATTTGGCCGGAGAATGATGCGCGCGTGACATTCACACCGCTCGACTGGACCGCAATTCTCGGTTACCTGGCGATAACCCTTCTCTTGGGACTCTATTTTCGGCGGCGCTCGGGGAAAAGCACCGAAGATTACTTCGTATCAGGGCGCAGAGTGTCGTGGTGGCTGGCGGGAACGTCGATGGTGGCGACAACATTTTCCGCGGACACGCCATTGCTCGTCGCTGGAATCGTCTACACGCAGGGAATTGCGGGGAACTGGATCTGGTGGGCATTTTTGCTTTCCGGAATGATGACCGTGTTTCTGTTCGCAAAACTGTGGCGACGCTCAGGACTGATGACCGACGTGCAATTTGCGGAGATGCGATACGCGGGAAAGCCGGCGGCGTTTCTGCGGGGATTCCGCGCGATCTATCTTGGCCTGTTGATGAATTGCCTGATCCTCGGCTGGGTGACGAAAGCAATGATCCTGATCATTGGCACGACGATGGGGCCAACGATGCAGGGGTGGCCGGTGTTCACAGGATTCGTGAACTGGCTGAGTCAAATTTTTGGTCCAGCGTTTGCAGGCACGAACGGGCAAGCGCTGGCAATCTGCATTTTCTTTCTGATTCCGTTCACGGGGATTTACGTTTCGTTGGGAGGATTGTGGGGCGTGCTGTGGACGGATTTGTTCCAGTTCGTGCTGAAAATGGGAATCGTGATCGTGGTGGCGTATTACGGCGTGATTGCGGCGGGCGGCGTGGGTCCCATGACCGCAAAAATCGAAGCGATGCGCGCAGTGAACGGCGGCTCGGACCCTCTGGCGTTTTTCCCGGATTTCTCGCGCGGTTTTTCCAGCGAAGCGCTGTGGACATTGCCTGTGATTACTTTCGTGGTTTATCTGGGAATTCAGTGGTGGGCGTTCTGGTATCCGGGCGCGGAGCCCGGCGGGGGCGGATACATCGCGCAGCGGATTTTCAGCGCGCGCAACGAGCGCGAGGGACTGTATTCCGTTTTGTGGTTCAACATCGCGCAGTACGCGGTGCGCCCATGGCCATGGATTTTCACGGCGCTTGCCGCGATTGTGCTGTATCCGGGGCTGACGCATCCCGAGACGAGTTACATGCTGATCGTCACAAACCATGTGCCGCACGCGCTGCGCGGAATTATTCTGGCGGGGTTTCTGGCTGCGTTCATGTCGACGATTGCGACGCAGTTGAACTGGGGCACGTCGTATCTGGTGGAAGATGGTTACCGGCGATTCATCAAACGTAACGGAAGCGAGCGTCACTATGTGTATGTTTCGCGCGTTGTGACGCTGCTTCTGGTTGTTGTGACGGGATACGTCTCGGCGCATTTGGCTTCGATTCTCTCCGGCTGGCAGGACGTGCTGGAGCTTGGCGCGGGGACTGGCAGCGTTTATTTGCTGCGGTGGTATTGGTGGCGAATCAATGCGTGGAGCGAAATTTCAGCGATGGCGACTTCGCTGGTTGTAGTGCTGGGAGTGCGCTCAGAGCGATTGTCGCAGTGGTTGGTGCACAGGCCGGAGCTTTTCGTGGGCTCGAGCTCCGTGGTTTTTGCAAAGACGGCGTTGACGGCGACGCTGGCGACTTCGTTTGTATGGATCATCGTGACGTTGCTGACCAAGCCTGAACCCGATGCGAAGTTGCTGGCGTTCTATCGCAAGGTGCGGCCGCAAATAACGGGATGGCGGCCAATCGCCGCGCGAGCTCCCGAAATTCCACAGACGCACGGCCTGGCGCGCAATTTATGGTGCTGGATTCTTGGCTGCGCGATGACGTATGGGGCGCTATTTGGCGTTGGGAAATTGCTTTTGCGCCACTGGGGCTCTGGAACGTTCCTGACTCTGCTGGCGATTGTGGCGGCGTGGCTGATCTACCGTGAACTGAGCCGCAGCTTTGCGGATGCGCCGGGCGTCACCTAGGGCGCGTCAGTTTGATTTGCCAAAGTCGGCGATGCCAACGCGGACAATCGTTCGATGATTGTCGATTGCTTCCGGCGGAGCTTGCGACTTCCGACTGCGAGTTCTTACATTTGCACTTGATGCTGACCCCGTTTCTTCCGCCCAGATTCCGTAGACATGCCCGTTGAATGCGGCGAGGCCCGTGTAATCGCCGATGAAATCGTCGCGTGATTCAAAGGGTTCGCGTGTCCATGCGTAGTTTTGGAAGGTGAGGCCACCGTCAGTCGAGCGGGCAAGCACGACAGTCGTGTTCTTATTTTTAGGGTCGGCGCGCCGGTCGTAAAAGACGACGTAGGCCGCGCCCGTTTTCGGGTCCACTGATAGCCACTGGAAAAATTGGTCAGAGCCGTTGTGAATCGGATCCGAATTCACGCGAACCGCGGGAGACCAAGATGCTCCGCTGTTTTCCGAAGTCGAGACAAAAATATCCACGTCGCCATTACGATAATCGCTCCAGGAAACGAAGAGGCGTCCCGTTTTTGGGTCGAGGGAAATCTGCGGAAAGCCGTTGGCACGATCCACGCTGGAAACTTTGAAATATAGAGGGGCAACGTCGAGGACTTCCTTCGAAGGGGCGAATGTTTCGCCGCCGTCTCTCGAATAGGTAAACGCGATATTGTCACCGTCGGCCCAGACGACGTAGAGGGTTCCGTCTGGCGCGATGGCGCCGTTGAATCCCTCGACCGCGCCATTGTCGTCACGCGGGAGACCTTCGTGAGAGCTGATTTCAATAGGAGCCGACCACGTGTTGCCATCGTCGGTGGAGCGCGAAAATAAAATCGTCGATTTCGTTAGCGTAAATTGTGTCCAGCCAACGTAGAGGTTCCCGGCATGTGGACTTTTTGGGTTGGTGTCCGCGACGATGTAGGGCTTGTCTTCAAAAGGAATGCCCGGTTCGGTGGGATGCGAGATGACGGTGGAGGCTTCCGAGTTCCAAGTCTTGCCGCCGTCATTCGAGCGCCGCACGAAGATGCCGTTGCGCGTTGCGTTGTGCGCCCAGTAATTCTCCGTGCCCAGTTTGTCAAAGGCGATGTAGCAGAGAAATGCGTGGCCTTTGTTGTCGAAGGTGACTGAGACGTCGCCCGAAACCGCGTGATTTTTCGGCGCCGTTGCGGAAGCCAATGCCCAATGCTCTCCAGAATCGGTGGAAAAGGCCGCGGTCGCGCCGACCTGATAGGCCGCGACAATCTGACGCGGATTATTTGGATTCACGGCAATTGAGGGCTCGTTGAAGAATCCAGGATGAGGAGTCAGATCAATCAAGCGCGAGACAGGAGCTGAAGGCAACGCTTGAGCAATTGCGCAAGGCGTGAGCGTTCCAAAAAGGATGAAAGCCGCAAGCCATAAGATCGACGTACGAGCCATGGCGCTGCAAAGGTTTGAGGGTCTGATATGAATGCAAGTTTGCATGGGTATTCCTCCGGCGCGCAGCGCAAGAACAGCATTGTTGTGTGAGCGAACGGGTGACAACTCAGTGGTTGAAGAAGAAAACTTGAGGATGTGTATCGGCGGCGGACGTAGAAATTACTCGAACTTCCGTTGGCGACACTATGTAGAGAACGAACAGCTGCGGCAGAAGCGGAGGAGAGCTTGCAGAGATGGTGCCACGTCCATTCGCGCCGATGGTGTATGTCGCCTTGAGAGCCAAATTTGAACTGGGAATTCCAGTCGGACCAGCTTCGTCCAACTTTCCCGAGAGAGTTCCAGCACCATCGGCCAAAAGAGAACCGACGAAATTATTCGATGACTTGTCAGACGTTAACGAAGGGGGAGGCAAGGGCGGCCCAAAGGTGAAGTAGCTAGTGAAGGAGGTCGCATCGAAAGGCGCTCCTATTTGTGGCTCGACGATCCCGGCTGAGGCGGCCGAATCCTGGCCGATCACGAAAGCTTGATTGGCTCCGATGAGGTACAAGACCGCAAGTTGGTTGCTGAGACCGCTGGTCGTGACGCGTCCGTTGGAAGCCACAGAGTAAGAACCGCTGGCACTTGCATTAGAAGTGATAATGCCGCCAGCGTTCGTGTCGAGTGTGGAACTGATGCCCGTATTTCCGTCCGCAGTCAGAAGGCCAGCCAGAACGGTAGCGTTACCCGAGCTCGCGAGCCCGGAAGCCGTGGCGATGCTCGAGCCGTTGAGCGAAGTCTTATCGAACGACGGTTGGGATTGCAGCAGGGCTTCTCCAACGGTCATGGGATTTGTTGGGCTGATTGGGTCCATGCCGATAAACAACGCGTCGGAGGGTGTAACCATGTAGAACACGAAACTTAGGGTCGTCGGAGTCGGCAACGCGAGGGATGCGGCACCGCGGCCGTTTTGAGCCAGAAGAAACGTGCCCGTCACACCATTCAGATTTGTCCCCAGTGTGCCCGCGAAATTCGTGTCGATATTTCCATTCTTGAAAAGGCTGACGCCGTCGGCGTTAAAAACGCCGGCCAGGGCGTCACGTTTGCCGGAAGCGTCGGTTCCTGACAATTCGAAGGCATAGTTTCCGCTGAAGTTTTGCGGCGTGAAATTGGAATTGGTCTGCTTTCGCAATACGCCCGTGCCGTGAGTCCCTGTACTGTCTGCTTCGATTAATTGCGCGTCGCCGTTCGCGTCGAGCACGAACTGGTAGGTGGAAACAATGGAAGCCGAGTTAAGCGTAAAGCTGCCGCGGCCGTCCGAGCCCATGGAATAGCTGCCCGCGACAGTAGTGTTCTGAACGGGTCCGGGGCCGTTATTCTGAGTTGAGCCAGTAGGATTGTTGTTGTTGCTGTCCTCCGAGCCGAAAATATTGCCCGTTCCGTTTGCGAACAATGTTCCGCCGAGTACGACAGGGCCGGAAGAATTAAACCCACTGAAGATGAATACGTAGTTGCCGTTCAGCAGCGCGTTGTTGTTGACGGAACTGATGATGGAAATGGTCAAGCTGGTCGAAGCGGTCTGCGGCGTGGGTTCTGAATCGGTGACCTGCACCGAAAAGGTGTTTGCCGAAACGGCAGTGGGTATTCCGGAGATTACACCTGATGTGCTCAGAGCGAGTCCTGATGGCAATATTCCGCCCGTTAGTTTCCAATTGAAGGGACCAACGCCTCCACTCACGCGGAGTTGCTGGCTATAAAGAGTTGCCGTGTTTGCTTGCGGGAGCGAAGTCGTAGCAATTGAGAGAGATCCCGGCGCGCCGACCGTTAGGCTTAAAGTCTGTGTGGCAGTCTGCGGTTGTTGGTTCGGCGGAAGAAGCGCCGAGTCGGTCACTTTGACAGTAAAGGAAAATGTGCCTTGTACTGTAGGTATGCCGGAAATTTGCCCGGTAGTTGTGTTCAACGAGAGTCCGGGTGGCAAACCCCCTCCGGTAATCACCCAAGTAAGCGCGGGCACACCGCCGGAAGCGGTAAGAGGATGATTGTAGGAGCTTCCTTGGGCAGCGTTGGGTAGAGAAGTTGTAAGGATTGACAGAGGAGGCGCGGGCGCGATTATGATTGTGTACGCCTGAGATGCGGTCAGCGGCGGATTCCCCTGATCCGTTGCGAGCACAGTGAAATTGAAAGTGCCTCCGCTGGATGTGGATCGACCCGTGACCAGCCCATTCGTGTCGAGGTGGAATCCCGGCGGCAGGCTGCCTGAAGTGACACTGAAGAAGAGAGGCGCCACGCCGCCATTCGCGATAATCTGCTGGCTGTAGTTTTGGCCATTAATAGCGCCGGGCAGGGAAGTTGTAGAGATGGTTGGGACGGGGCTAACCGAAATATTCAAGGTGGCAGTGGTCTTGGTATTTGCTATGGCGGTAGCTGTGAGAGTTACATTCAAGAGCGTGCCGACTGATTTCGGCGCGAGGTAGGTGACCCCACTCGTTGTACTGTTCGTCAGCGTGCCGCAAGCTGCGGCAGCGCAGTGCGCCCCCATGAGGCTCCAAGCGACGCCGGCATTCGACGTGTCGTTGGCCACGAAGGCGGTGAAAGCTACAGATTGATTTTGGTCGACCGATTGGTTTGTGCCGGGAGTGATGACAACGATGAGTCCGCTGGGTCCGCCGCCGCAGCCAGCCAAACAGACGGCAGCCACCAATGCAAAAATCAATTTGGTCATGAGCTGGCGACTGGTCTTCATTCTGTCCTTTGACTCAATTTACGCAACGGCTTCCTAATCTTATCCGAGACCAAGACAGCAATCCTCCGTTGATTCAGCAGCATACTCGTTCGCGGGAGGCCAGATTGACCAGGTGAGGTCAATCGCGGCGTGCGGCAGGCTCAAGAGGTGCCCGAGCACAAAGCAAACAGGTTGAATAGCAAAATGGCTCCATCGTGTCAACGCGCATCTTATGTCGCGCATTTCAAGCATGCCCGGTAAATGAGCATGCGCGATCCATACCGGCCTAGTAGACCACGACTCCAGGCCAACTGGATGCGTTTTTACGCGCTCTCGTTGCCCCAGCCTGTTGCTCGGAAACTCCTCTGTTCGGTACGGGAGCGCGTTTCCGGTAGACTGGAGGGTGAGCCAAAATTACGAACAATTGCTCCTGTTGATCTTGTTCCGCGTCACAAGGAGTTTCTCGGCCGGAATCATCGTCCTCGTTTTTCCGTATTACATCTTGCAGTCTCTTCATTACGGCGCACTCGAGCTGGGTTTGCTCTACACAGCCGCAACATTGGGGACGGCGGGATTCGCATTGCTGTTTGGATTCTTGACTGATCTCTGGGGACGCAAAGGAACCCTGGTGCTTGCCGGGATTCTTCTTCCGGCGGGGGCATTGCTGGCCTTCGCTTCCGGTAGGCTTCCGGTCCTGTTTCTCGCGGCGATACTCGGCGGTTTTTCCGCGACGGGCTCGCGCGCGGCTGGGAGCGTGGGCGGAGCGGCTCAGCCGATCCAGAACGCGGTAATCGCCGATTTGACGGCGGTCGGGAATCGCACATTCTATTTTTCGCTTTTCACGTTCTTGAGCGGACTGATGGGGGCTGCGGGCTTGCTGGTTGCAGGACTGTTCACTGCGCGAAATGCATTTCTCGTCGCGGCAGCAGCCAGCGCCGCGGGAGTTTTGTTCTTGTTGCCGATGAAGTTGCGGGAACAGCGCGGCGAATGGAAGCGGCTGAAGAGCGGAAAGGTGATTGGCAAATTCTCCTTGACTGGAGCAGTGAACGGAATTTCGCAGGGATTGATAATGCCGTTCCTGATTCCGTTCTTCGTCATTGTGTACCACGTGTCGAAAGAGCGTATGTCGGTGTACGGATTCGTAAGCGAATTAGTGGCTGCTGGAGCCATTCTAATTGCGCCGCGGGTTGAGCGGCAATTCGGTTTCGTCAAGGGCGTAGCAGTTACGCGCGGACTCGGAGCATTGTTGCTGCTATTGCTGCCGCTGACCCGGATTCTTGCTTTGGCACTGGCGATTTACTTAATCACACCCGCGCTGAGAGTGATTGCGGTCCCGGCACAGCAGACGGCGCTGACGGCAATGGTGCGTGAGAATGAAATGGGGCGCGCGCTGGCGATGAATCAAGTGGCGCGGCTTACGGCTTCAAGTGGAGCCGTCGCGTTTACCGGATACATGTTTGATGTCTCCGATATTGCGCTGCCTTTCTATGCCTACGCGGCGGTAATTGGGGTGAGTCTGGTGCTTTATTTTAAGTTTTTCGGTGCGCGGCCCGAATTGCGAGTGGAATAAGGACTAATTTCTAGGGCTGCGCCGGACTCGTCGGTGGCAAATCGCCTTCCCACCGCGCGACGACCACTGTGGCGAGACAGTTTCCGACTACGTTCACGGTCGTGCGGACCATGTCCATCAGCGGGTCCACAGCGAACAACAAATAGAACGATTCAATCGGGAAGTGAAATGACGTGGCTGCGGCGAGCACAATCACCAAACTCGCGCGTGCGACGCCGGCGGTGCCTTTGCTGGTCAGGAGCAGGGTCAGCATCATCAGGGATTGCTGGCCGAGCGTGAGATGGATTCCCGCGGCTTGCGCCATGAAAATCAGTCCTAGCGACTGGTAGAGGCTGGAGCCGGTGAGATTGAAACTGTAGCCCGTGGGCATCACGAATGCGACAATCCCGCGCGGCACGCCAATTCCTTCCATGTTTTCCATGGCGCTCGGCAGCGCTGCTTCCGAGCTGCTTGTGCCAAAGGCAATCGTCGACGGTTCCGCGATCGCGTGCAAAAACTCGCGCAGAGGCACGCGAGCCATCAGCGCAATCGGCAATAACACAAGAAATACAAATACGGCGAGCGCGACATACAACGTTGCCAGCAGTTTGAGCAGAGGCAGCATAACGCCCAAGCCGAGATGTCCCGTGGTGTAAGCGATCGCGCCGAATACTCCCAGCGGGGCGAGATACATCACGAGATTTGTGAACTTGAACATCGCCTCGGAAAGGCTCTCCGCGAACAACACCATTGGCCGGCGCTTGGGTTCCTTGACGAGGGCCAGGCCGATGCCGAACAAAATGCTGAAAACGACAACTTGCAGGATTTGTCCTTCGGCGACCGACTTGGCGATATTTTCAGGGAAGACGTTGAGGATGAGCTGACTGGCCGTCTGCGTGGTCGCCGGAATGGATTGCTGCGCGGCCTCGGTGGGAAGATGCACGCCCACGCCAGCTTTGCTGAGATTTATGGCAATCAAGCCGATGATGAGAGCGATGGTCGAGACAATCTCGAAAAACACCAGCGCCTTGACCGCCATGCGTCCGACTTTTTTCAATTCCGCGTGGCCGGCGATGCCGACGACAAGCGTTCCAAACAGCAGCGGAGCGATGATGACCTTGATGAGGCGCAGAAAAATCGCGCCGAGGATTTGAAGTTTCATTGCGGTCGCTGGAGCGTCGTGACCCACCTCCGCGCCCGCAAGCAAGCCGACCAGGATCCACAGCGTCAATGAGCGACGCGCCGTGGCGTATGCGGCGAGCAATACAATCGCCAGCCACCGGAGCGTAATGAGCACCACGGGCGCGATATACCGCGCTCCGCCGTGACTGATTAAAGCCAGCGCCGCGAGGATTGCGCACAGCGCCAAGAACGCGATCAAAAGGCGATTCGTCATCTTCTCGTGCATCCGCTATTGCATCCGCGAATCATTGGCGGCGAACGTTATGCCTGTCGCGCGCGCAAGTCAATGGGAGAACACAGCGGGTATTTCATTCTTGGTGAACGCAGAGAACGGCGCCGGTCTGACATTGAATCATTTCGAGAATTGCGGTAGTTTCAGCCTTGAAATGCCATTGCGACGAACATTTCGAGCTGTTCTTGTCTTGACGATAGCGTTCGCCTTTATCCAGGCAATGCCGGTTCGGCCTTCGTCGGAAGCGGGCCAACAGAAAAAGACAAGCTGTAGCAAACCACCGGAGTCCATTCCTCCGCCGAAGCAACCGAAAGGTAAGAAGCAACCCAAGACGAAAATTCGTGGTGAGGTTGCGATCGAGATTAGCGAAGAAGGCGGAGTCGTGGCGGCCGTTGCATTGCATCCTTCCTCAGAGGACGCTGCCAAGCAATTAGAATCGTTTGCGAAATCAATGAAGTTCAAACCGCGTCCGGGCTGCGGAGTCTTCAGGACCGTGGTGAGTTACAATATCGGAGATTAGCTTCGCTTTTCCTTCCGGTTTTTTTGAGCCGCCATTGCGTTCTGCAAATTGGCGGGCAACCCTGCTTGCCGTCACGACTATCGGACTTATCGATGAATCATTTTTTTGCCATGATGTCTTGGCGAGCGGGACTGAATTTTAGTATAAAGGTCGGCTCGAA
Organism: Candidatus Angelobacter sp.; assembly: GCA_035606955.1. Taxonomy (GTDB): domain Bacteria; phylum Acidobacteriota; class Terriglobia; order Acidiferrales; family UBA7541; genus DAHUXN01. Next base: position 61,116 of record DATNDO010000043.1, on the reverse strand, counting down.
TGCGGCGTTGTTGATTTGTCTGCGTGGTCTGTGCCGGTTAATGCGGGATTCATTTTGTACCTGGGAGGTAGCGGATTGATAGAAGTTCAGGACTTGACGAAATCCTTCGGAGACAAAACCGCAGTCGACCACATTTCTTTTTCCGTAAAAAAAGGTGAAATCCTCGGCTTCCTCGGGCCCAATGGCGCGGGCAAGACGACCACCATGCGCGTGCTCACTGGCTACCTGCCCGCGACGGGAGGCACGGCCAAGATTGCCGGTTTCGATGTTTTTGACGATTCAATGGAAGTGCGGCGCCGCATCGGATATTTGCCGGAGAACCCGCCACTCTATTTCGATATGACCGTGAGTTCGTACTTGGACTTTGTGGCACGAATCAAGAATGTGCCGCCGGAAATGCGTGCTGCGAGGGTGGATGCGGCTCTCGAAATGGCGAAGATTGTGGACAAGCGCAATGAATTGATAAAGCGTCTGTCCCGCGGCTACAAGCAGCGCGTAGGGTTGGCGCAGGCGATCGTTCATGATCCGGATGTGATTATTCTCGACGAGCCGACCGTGGGTCTGGATCCGAAGCAAATTATCGAAGTCCGCAACCTGATTAAGGGATTGGCCGGAAGCCACACGATCATTCTTTCGACCCACATTTTGCCTGAGGTGAGCATGACGTGCGACCGCGTGGTCATCATCAACCGCGGGAAAATCGTCGCCGTGGATACTCCAGAGAATCTGACGCTGCAACTCAAGGGCGGAGAGCGGATCCGCGTGGAGGTGCAAGCGCCGGAAAGGCCTTTACGCGACGCGCTGGCGCAAATTCCCGGCGTCCGAAAAGTGGAAATCACGTCGCTCGGGTCGGCGGGACGCTTGGTTGCAACGGTCGAAGCGAATCAGGGAAAGGACCTGCGCAGCCAAATCGCCGCCAAAGTTGTCGGGCAGGGTTGGGCGCTTTACGAGCTCCGCGGCATGAACCTGAGCCTGGAAGAAATTTTCCTGCAACTTACCACCGAAGACACGACACAAAATCCAGCCGAAAAAGCGGAGCGAAACTGACATGCGCGGCCTATACGCTATTTATCGCAAAGAGATGAGCCACTATTTCGTGTCGCCCGTTGCCTACGCCGTTGTTCCCATCTTTCTGATTTTGAGCGCGGTGTTTTTCAACATGTATTTGGCGGATGGAATCAAGGCATCCTTCGAGGCGAGTATGGAAGCGATGCAAGGCGGCGCTCCGATCCCGTTTGATGTGCCGAGCGCTGTAACGGGAGCATTCCTGAGTCTTGTGGGCACGATCCTGCTCTTTCTAACTCCTCTGTTGACCATGGGCGTGTATTCGGAAGAGCGGAAGCGCGGAACGATGGAACTGTTGCTGACGTCCCCGATCACGGACTGGCAAATTGTTCTCGGGAAATTTTTCGCTTCGGTGAGTCTTTTCATCATCATGATCCTGCCCACGGTGCTTTACGTCGTTTACATGTTCGCGCACAGCGAGCCTGTGCCGCCGTGGAAGCTGATCGCGGGAGGCTATTTGGGAGTGCTGCTTCTTGGCGCGACGCTTCTTGCTATTGGCTCGTTTCTTTCCGCGTTGACGGAGAACCAGATCGTCGCGGGAGTGCTGGTGCTGGGAATATCACTGCTTCTGTGGGTTGTTGGATTCTTCGCGGGGACTGGGAACGGGTTAATCGCGCAAACACTGCAATACGTCGCCATTTTGCAGCACTATAACCCGTTTGTGCGCGGCGTGATCGATACCACGGGGCTGATTTTCTTCGGGAGTTGGATTTTCTTCGCCATATTTTTGACGATGCGGGCGGTGGATTCCATGCGCTGGCGGCGGGCTTAATTTTCAGGAGGAAAGAGGGTAAGGCAAGATGAAATGGGATCGCAGGGAATTGGCGCGGCTTGCTGGAGCGCTCGGACTGGCGCTGCTGATTGCCGGCTACGTTCGTTACACCGTACTGGAGCAGTTCCAGCTCACCAATAAGGTTTTGCTGATCGCGGGCGGCGTGCTGGTGCTGGGGTGGATTGTTCTAGATTTCCGCACGCTGATTGGATTTTTCTCAAAGCGTTCCTCGAAGCTGGGCACGAATACTTCCGTGCTGGTTATCGCGGTGCTCGCCATTTTGATTTTCATCAATTACCTGGGATTCCGGCATCACAAGACATTCGATCTGACCAGTGAAAAACTTTACACGCTTTCCGATCAGACGAAGAAAATCGTCAAGCCGATAAAATCCGACGTCGATATTTTCCTGTTTGCAAAATCGACGGATCCCGAAGTCCTGCAGCTTCGCGACCAGATGTCGGAGTATGAGAACCTGAATCCTCACATTCACTTTCGCGCGGTGGATCCGCAGGAGAATCCGGATCTGACGAAACAATATGGAGTAGCGCGAGAAGGACAGGTGATTGTCGTTAGCGGGAAGAACATCCAGCGGCTGGAAGAAACGACGGAACAGGATTTTGCTTCCGCGATTCTGAAAGCCACTTCTACCACCGTGAAAACTGTGTGCTTCGTGGAGGGACACGGTGAAAAATCCCCGAGCGCATCCGACAGCAAGGGTTACAGCGGCGTGGCCGGGGAACTCGCGAAAGAGAATTACCAGGTTAAGTCTGTAAATCTGGTGACGTCGAACGACGTGCCTTCCGATTGCAGCGTGCTCGTCGATGTGGGCCCGCAGAAGTCTCTCTTTCCGCAAGAAGCGCAGATGATCGAGAAATATCTTGATGGCGGCGGAAAAGCAATGCTGCTGTTGGATCCGGGCACCGATCCAAAACTGAACGATATCCTGCAGCCCTGGAACATCAAGCTGGGCGACAACTACGTGATCGATGTGAGCGGCGTTGGGCGCATCTTCGGAGCGGGGCCGGGCATTCCGCTGGTCGTGGACTACGGCGATAGCCCGGTGGTGAAGAATTTCAAAGGTTCGATGACGTTTTTTCCGCTGGCGCGGACGGTTTCGATTGCGGACGCTGCGAAAGCGGAGCCTCAATCGGTCGAACTGCTAAAAACTTCGGCGCGCAGTTTCACCGTGCCGAATTTAGGAAACGGGACCGTGAGATACGATGCGAAGACGGATCAGCGGGGGCCGCTGCCCCTTGGCGTCGCGGCGGAAAAGAAATCGGGCTCGACGGATGCACGGCTGGTCGTGATCGGCAATTCCGAATTTGCGACGAATCAGTGGGTGGGGCAGCAGCGCAATGGAGATCTGTTTTTCAATGCCATCAACTGGCTGACCGAAGAAGAAAATCTGATTTCCATCCGCCCGAAGGAGGTTGCGAATCGCCGCGTGACGCTAACCGAAGCGCAGCAGCGGGAATTGTCGTGGTTCAGCATGGTATTTCTGCCTCTGATTGTGATTATTGGCGGGATTTATATTTGGGTGAAACGTCGTTAGCCGGCCATGAAGAAGAGCACACTGATTGCAGTCGTACTTGCGGTTGCCCTGGGAGCGTTCGTTTATTTCTACGACAGCAAACATAGCGTCGCTCCACCGACGGAGGAAGCCTCCTGGAGACCAGCCTTTGCGGTGAGTGCAGACCAGATCGTGGGTCTGACGCTTGTGAGCGGGACCGGCAAGACAGTTCTCGCCAAGCAAAGTAAAGACTGGCGGATAACGCAGCCCGTTTCTACGCGCGCCGACCAGACGAGCATCGACGGAATCGTGAGCGATCTGAGCAACGCCAAAATCCGCCGGTCATTCGCGCCCACGGACAGCCTGTCGAAATACGGACTGGCTCAGCCCGCTGTCACGATTGATTTTCAGCAAAAGAGCGGCGCTGAACATACGATTCGACTGGGCGACAAGGATTTTTCCGGCAACGTTGTTTATGCTCTCATCGACGCGTCAAAGAATGTTGACCTGTTGCCAGTTTCCCTATTGGACGAAACCGATAAGCCACTCGCTCAGTTGCGCGACCGGTCGCTTTTAGAGCTAAACAACGGTGAAGTCACGAGAATCACGATTGATAGTCCGAGTGGGACACTTGCTGTCACTAAGAAAAACTCCACGTGGGAAATCGCGAAGCCCAAGGAAGTGCTGGGGGATTCCGGCGCCGTCGATTCGCTTGCAAACGCGCTATCGACGGATAAATTCACTGATGTTGTAAGCGAATCTCCCGACGACCTTGCAAAATACGGGCTGACTCACCCGTCGATGAGCGTCACGGCGACGATCAAGGGGCAGGAGTTTCATCTGCTTGTTGGCAAAAAAAACGGGGACAACTATTACGCGCGCGATGCTGCGCGCCCGATGATCTTCGATATAGGTTCAACCGTCTACGACGCGCTCAATAAAAAGTTCTTCGACCTGCGCGACAAGTCAATCCTGCACTTTGACCCCGCCAACGTGGCCACCGTGGAAGTCCACAACGCGAACGGAGCTATTCAGTGCGCGCAAGGCAAAGATGACCAGTGGACGATCCTTCAGCCCGCGGCCGACAAGGGGAAGGCCATTCAAAGCTGGAAGATACTGGATCCGATCCAGAACGCACGCGCGAAGCAAATTTACGATACGCCGTCGCGGGCCATCCTGGCGCATCTGGCCAAGCCCGCCATTGAAGTGATTCTCACCGATAAATCCGGGAAGAAAATCACAGTAGACATTTCCGCGGCCGTCGGCGATAGCGTGTACGTGCGCACTACCGCCGGGCCGGAGGTCTATGAGTTGAACACGCAAATCCTCAAGGACCTGGACTTCAAGGCCGCCGATTTATTGATGTGAACCGTTGTGAGTGTTTGTTTGCGCGCGTTATGCGGCCTGGGTGGCCCGCACTTCGTCGCCTGGGACGCCACCCTTCGGCCATGCAGCCAGCAGAAGGATGTTCCCGGTAACCGGCGAGATATGAATGTAGTAGACGTCAGAACCGCTCTCAACTTCATAGAAATCCGGGCGCTTGGGGTCGCATTCCACGCGCGCCCCGCCTGCCAGCAACCGCCGGAGGGTCTCTACCCGCTCCAGCGAGTGATGCCGCGGATTCTCAATGTTTACTTCGTGCTCTAGTCTCATCACCATGGCCCAACTCCCTTTCCCCTTCAACTTTAAATACGCTCGAATACCCTCAAAAGTTCCAGCTCTTTTTCTCTTTCCATCTTAGACGTTAGTGGCAGGCAAACGTCTCAAGAAACTTGGGTCGATGTTCCATAGGGGAACGCTGGCGAAACGAGCGTGGCGGCCTGGGTGATAATCAACTTGAGACTTGCGCCGCGCCTCCGAAGTTGCGATACTCCCGCGACGCTAGGACACCCTGTGAAGAAGAAAACCACAACAAAAGCGAAGAAGGGCACAGCTCGATTCCGCCGTGACCGGCGGCGAAAACACCGCCACTGGCAAGTGACGGTCTATTATCACGATGGGGAGAAATTCGCCCGGGTCTATATTGACAGAGAGCGTGCGACTCGCTTTGCAGACCGCCAGAAAAAATCACCGGTCGTCAAATCCACTCGCATCCTTGAAGTCAACTAGCTAATTCTTCCGATCGCACACTGATTCCGCGACGTTGTATTCTCGCGCAGCCGCGGTTCGCGCGGGCCTTGTCGGGTTCGGTACGAGCGTGCTATAAAAGATTTGTTCCAAGTCTTGCCCGTCCGAGCGGCCGTAGTATAGGGGTAGTACGACAGCTTGCCAAGCTGTAGGCGGGGGTTCGAGTCCCCTCGGCCGCTCCATTTTTTCCTCGCTATGCTCCTCTGGCACCTCTTTGCGGTGCACATGACCTCGTGCTAGAGTCCTGACTTACCCGGACCTCATGCTCGCATATCTATGCGGACCAATTGAATTCGCCGACGGCGGCGGCAAACTCTGGCGGCAGAAGCTTGCCCCTTTCCTCCGTGATCACTTGGGTCATCACGTCTACGATCCCGCGCAGGACGAAAAGAAGAACCTTACAGATGAAGAGGCGGCGCACTTCCGCGAGTGGAAACTGACTGACTTCGAGCGGTTTCGGCGCGTGGTCCGCAAAATCATCCATTTTGATCTCGACCTGATCGAGAACAGGGCTGACTATGTCATCTGCTTTTGGGGGGATGCCAAGGCGCAGAGCGGCGGTACTTCCGCGGAACTAACCGTTGCTTATCGAAAGGGAATCCCCGTTTACATGGTGACATCGCTGCCGTTGGAGCAAATCAGCGGGTGGATGTTGGCGTGTTCGGATCAGGTTTTCACATCGATCGAGGATTTAAAGACGTTTCTAAATAGCCGATTTGCGCGCGAGAAACAATCGCAGCTCTGGAAAGAATAGAGTTCTCCGGGATTGTTCCCGACTTTAGCCATGGCCAAGATCATTGTCGCCGTCGGAAGCACTCGCCGCCCAAAACTAAATGCGGTTTGGGAAGCATTGACAGTTTTCGGGCCGAGCCTGGATCCCAACGCCCCATTCGAAGTAGTGGGCGCGGAGGTGGAGAGCGGAGTTCGCCACACACCGCTGTCGCGCTCTGAGTTGATGAGCGGCGCGCGCCATCGAGCCGAGGAGCTTGTGAAACGCGCAAAAGAAGAAAAGCTGTCCTGGGACTACTTTGTGGGGTTGGAAGGCGGGCTGGATGTCTTGAGCGACGGCGACTCGCGCAGCGTTTTCCTGCAAAACTGGGCCTTTGTGGCGGACAGGAATGGACGTGGTGCTTACGGACAGTCGGGAAGCATCCTTCTGCCCGAAATTCTGGCGCGGCAGGTGGTGGATGAAGGCATTGAACTGGGCGTTGCGATAGATGCGTTTGCCGGTGGACACGGGATTCGCGATGCTCAAGGCGCGTGGGGAGTGTTGACGCGCAACATGATCACGAGACAGGATGCTTTCCGCACCGCCGTCATCAATGCGTTCGCACCGTTTTTCAATGTAGCGCTGTACCAGCCGCTGCGAGGCGCCGCGTCAAAGCAATAAGGGCATTTCGATCGGTCTGGACCATGCGCGGGAATTTCCACACGGAATTGTGTTAGCCTACGCAAATCGGCCAGGAGAGAATTCGTGGATATCGTCAAGGGTAATATGGGCTGGATCGAAGTGATTGTTGGCCCGATGTTTTCCGGCAAGAGTGAAGAACTGATCCGGAGGTTGCGGCGAGCGGAAATTGCGCGGCAACGCGTGCAAATTTTCAAGCCGTTTATCGACCAGCGCTATTCGTCGAACGGCATTGTTTCGCATTCGGGCTTGGAGATTGCTTCGGCTTTGGTGAGTACTGGCGCAGATATTCTGGAAAAGGTCGAGCCACGGACGGAAGTCATCGGCATAGATGAGGCGCAATTTCTCGGTGAAAGCTTGCTTGAAAGCTGCACCAGGCTGGCGGATTCGGGCAAACGAGTGATCGTGGCAGGACTCGATACCGATTTCATGGGGCGCCCTTTCGAGCCTATGCCGCGCCTGTTGGTGGTTGCCGAGGAAATCACCAAGCTGCTGGCGATCTGCGTGCGTTGCGGTAATCCCGCGGTCAATACGCAACGGTTGGTCGCCTCCGAGGAGTTGATTGTCGTCGGCGCAGGCGGAATGTATGAGGCGCGATGCCGGCGTTGCTTCGAACCGCAGCTCGCATTGGAAAAAATCGAGGAGCAGGCCGCGACCGTAAAGTCCAAGGCTGCCGCAAGCTAAATCGTTTCTCCGGAGTTAGACTTCATTGAGAGTAGCTGTCCCGAAGTGGCCCGCCATCACCCAAATGCAGGAAATCCCGCCGAAAAATGGTATTATTTGCTCAACCAGCGATAAAACGGAAATTCTGTCAGGCCCGCTGGCTTAATTAGAGACGATAAAGCCATGTTCCGATTGACCAGCCTCGCGAGCGTGATGTTGCTTCTGATGTGCTTCGACTTGCCCCACGTGTATCCGCTTCGTCCCGAGCCTGTGCAACCACTGCAGGGCACTCTGCCGATGATGGCGTCTCCGCCGGATCTGTTTCTGGCCATTGTCCAGGCTACGACGGGTAAGAAGCAGCAGTCCCTGGACCAGGAATCGAAGATCTCACTGATCCGGTACGTCGATGGCGAATTCGCCCGCGTTGTTCAGTCAATACCCTCGCTGAAACAGGGGTTCCGCTACAGGGTAGGCCAGGCCATTGATGCCAAAGATTTACGCCAGGCGCTGATGCGCGGCGCTGCGGCCAATCCCGGCGACCAAGTGCAGATCAGCAGCCTCGAGTTTCGTTCCAACGAAATCATCATCGGCATCAACGGCGGGACGAAGAAGCATTGGAATTGGCGACAGCATGTGCAGATTGGAGTTGGGCCCATGAGTCCGGTGGCTTCCGGGCCCACTTCGGAGGGTCCGGCTCAAGCGGGGGGAGCTATTCTCGTCCTGGACTATGGGCACACGGTCCCCAATTTAAGTCCCGACGAATTGAAACACGATCTCTCGCCTTTCCTCGACTTCGCCGGTGAACATTCCTCGGCGGTCAACTGGGTCGATACGCTCCCGCCGCAGTTCCAGCAGGCGATCAAGGACCACAGAGCGATCGTGGGGATGAATCACGACATGGTGTTGGCTGCGATGGGCCGTCCCGACAAGAAGGTCAGAGAATCCGACGAAGATGGCAAGCAAACGGAGGATTGGATTTACGGTTATCCGCCATCCAAAACAGTTCTGGTGACTTTCAGCGGGGAGAAAGTCATTCACGTCAAAACATACAGTTAGCGCCGCGTTGACTTTTATCTCCGCGCACCCTAGCATCTGCTTCCTGTGACGCCCACGATCGGATAGGTCGAAGTCAGCTCAACAAAACGCACGGAGGAAGCATGCCAGTTAAAGTCGCCATCAACGGCTTCGGCCGCATCGGGCGCAATGTGTTTCGAGTGACGCTCGGCGATCCGTCAATCGAAATTGTGGCGATCAACGACATCACGGATGCAAAAACGTTGGCGCACCTGCTGAAATACGATTCCATTCTCGGGAACCTTCCGAATAAAATCCAGGCAAGCGATGACGCGATTCAGGTGGATGACCATGCGATCCGTGTTTTCAAAGTGAAAGAATTGACCGCGGTAGACTGGCCCTCCACGGGCGCACAGATTGTGGTGGAATCGTCGGGCGTTTTTAATAAGGGACCGGAGGCCCGCAAACACATTCGCGGGCCGGTAAAAAAAGTATTGATCACCGCTCCAGCGACCGATCCGGATTGTACTTTGGTGCTCGGAGTGAATGAGAAGACATACGATCCGGCGCAGCATCACGTGGTATCGAATGCTTCATGCACAACAAACTGTCTTGCCCCCGTGGCAAGAGTGCTCCTCGATACGTTCGGCATCGTCGTTGGGGCAATGACGACGATTCACTCGTACACGAATGATCAGCGTTTACTCGATTTGCCGCACAAGGATTTGCGGCGCGCGCGCGCGGCGGCTCTTTCCATGATTCCGACGTCGACGGGGGCGGCGAAAGCGCTCCATCTTGTGATTCCGGAGCTCAAGGGCAAGCTGGATGGGTATGCGTTACGCGTTCCCACGCCCGATGTGAGCGTGTTGGACCTGACCGTGATAACCGAAAAACCAGCGACGCCTGATAGCGTCAACGAAGCGTTTCGTTGCGCGGCTGACGGACCGTTAAAGGGCATTCTCGATATCACCGACGAAGAATTGGTGTCCGTCGATTTCCTGGGCAATTCGCATTCGGCGATCATTGATGCCGGTTACACACGCGTGGTGGGATCAAACTGTGTGAAAGTAGTGGCTTGGTACGACAATGAATGGGGCTATTCCTGCCGTTGTCTGGATCTGATTAAATTCATGGCCCAGCGGCTCTAAGCTTCGGCGTGTTTTTCTGCGAGTCCGCAACTGACATGAACAAACTCTCCATTCGACATTTGGAGTTGTCGGGAAAGCGCGTGTTCATTCGCGCCGATTTCAATGTGCCGCTGGCCAATGGAAAGGTCGAAGATGACACCCGCATTCGCGCTACGCTTCCCACACTGAAGCTGGCCATTGACCGAGGCGCGCGGCTGGTACTCGCCTCGCATCTTGGGCGGCCGAAAGGGAAACCGGAGTCCAAGTACAGTCTGGCGCCGGTAGCGGAACGCCTGAAGGAACTGCTCGGTAAGCCGGTAATTTTTGCCCCGGATTGCGTGGGCGAACAGCCCGAATCCCGTAGCAAGGCCCTGAAAAATGGGCAGGTGCTTCTTCTCGAGAATGTGCGCTTCCATGCCGAGGAGGAAGAGAACGACGAGGGATTTTCTCGTCAATTGGCTGCACTCTGTGATGGAATTTACGTTGACGATGCTTTTGGCTCGGCTCATCGCGCCCACGCATCCGTCGTCGGCATTACAAGATTTGTGCGGCAAGCCGCGGCCGGATTGCTAATGGAGCAAGAGCTTGAATATCTTGGCAAAGCGCTGACAAATCCGGAACGGCCGTTTCTGGCGATTCTTGGCGGGGCAAAGGTCTCGGATAAAATCGAAGTGATTCAGAATCTGATCAAGATAGCTAACACAATTCTAATCGGCGGGGCAATGGCGTATACATTTTTCCGCGCAAAGGGCTTTACGACAGGGAAGTCGCTGGTGGAAGAGGACAAAACGGATCTGGCTCTGACACTTCTCGGTGAAGCGATCGAGCGCGGCTCTCGCATTGTGCTGCCTATCGACCATATCCTGGCGCGGTCGACCGAACCCGGCGCTCAAACGCAGCTCACAGGAGTCGAAGGCACTCCGTCCGATTGGATGGGCCTCGACATCGGTCCAAAGACGATTGAGCTCTTCAGCAAAGAAATCTCCCAAGCGCGAACCATTGTGTGGAACGGACCGCTTGGTATGTTCGAAAAACCGGCATTCGCGCGCGGAACGATGGAAATTGCGCGGGCCGTTGCCGACGCGACCGCGAAAGGGGCTACGTCCATTGTCGGCGGCGGCGATAGTGTGGCCGCGATCGAACAGGCGGGACTCGCTGACAAAATTTCTCATATTTCGACAGGCGGCGGAGCTTCGCTTGAGTTTCTTGCTGGCCGGAAGCTCCCTGGCGTCGAAGCTCTCACTCCAATTTAGAGGTATCCGTGCGGCATCCAGTCATTGCGGGTAATTGGAAAATGCACAAGACGCAAGCGGAAACGCGAGCGTTCTTCGAGGCATTCAAGCCGCTTGTCTCGACGTCACGTCATTGCGACATCATTGTGGCGCCGCCGTTTACCGCGATAGCTGCGGCCGTGGATGCCGCGAAAGGCACCTCGATTGCAATAGCCGGTCAGGATGCGTGCTGGGAGCGCGAAGGCGCCTTCACGGGTCAGGTTTCGATGCCGATGCTCGTCGAGGCAGGTTGCCGAGACGTGATTATCGGCCATTCCGAATGCCGAAAATATTTCGGCGAGACCGACGAGACGGTGAATCGCAAACTGAAGGCGGCGCTTGCAGCGGGCCTACAACCCATCGTTTGCGTCGGAGAAGACCAGAGCGAAAGAGATGCAAACCGCACAGAACAAATACTCGAACGTCAATTCAATGACGGAATGGCGACGTTGACCGGTCCGGATTTCTCGCGTATTCTGATTGCTTACGAGCCTGTGTGGGCTATTGGCACGGGGCGCACGGCGACGCCGGAAATTGCGGCCCAGGTGCATGTTTTTCTTCGCCTCTTAGCCGCGAAGCGCTTTACCCCGGAATTGGCGTCGCGTGTGCGGATTCTTTATGGCGGGAGCGTCAAGCCGGATAACATTCGGGATTTGATGGCTCAAGGCGAAATAGACGGCGCCCTCGTGGGCGGGGCGAGCCTGGATGCGCAGTCGTTTTCAGCAATTGTGAATTTTTAGCGGCAAAATCTTTGGGTTAGAGTGGAGCAGGAATGCCTGATGCAGCGAAGTGGGTGATTGCGATTGCCGCCGCAGTGGGGCTGGTATGGCTCGGGTGGCACTATAATTTTGTGTTGGTCACGTTGCACATTCTGGTGTGCTTGTTGCTGATTTTTGTAATCATGCTTCAGAGCGGCAACGCGGCGGATTTGGCCGGGGCATTCGGCGGCGCGGGCAGTCAGACTGCGTTTGGTCCGCGCGGTGCGGCCACGTTTCTGACGAAAGCGACGACATGGTGCGCCATTGTTTTTATGATGAGTTCGCTGGCACTTTCATTAAAGCGCGCTCCGACAACGGCACAAGGCAGCTCGATCCTAGAACAAACGATGCCGACGGCGCCATCCAAGCCTGCAACCCCGGCGCAGAAACCCGTGCCGCAGGCTCCTGTGCCCAAGAAGTAGAACTGATGTTTCAATATCGTTCTTCGTGTTTTTCAATGTGCGGTCGTGGCGGAACTGGCAGACGCATCAGCTTGAGGGGCTGACGGTAGCAATACCGTGGTGGTTCGAATCCACTCGACCGCACCAAAAACTCACTCGCAAGAACTTGGTATCCAAAATAACGTGAAAATTTTCTCGATTCACCCTTGTATTTTTTTGTGCGTGTTATATATGATTGTGGGCTTGATAGAGCCTTCATAGTCAGCTGAGTGATGCGTGCAAGGATCGGCGGCCAGATGTTTGTTCCGTAGGCCGCAATCTTTCCGGAGCGGAGGAAATGGTTTCGCGAAAATCGTGTGCCGGCTCGTCAGTACCGGCCGTCCTGTTGGCAATCGTTATCCTCATTTTGGTCGGTTCGACCGTCTATTTCCACGTTGCAAAGACATGGTGGTTTCCCGCTGCGATAACTCCCGTCGGTGGTCAAATTGATCAGCAATTCTTCGTCACGTTCATACTGACAGGAATTGTTTTCGTGCTGGCGCAACTAGCACTGGCTTGGATGGTCTTCCGGTATCGCGACCACGGGCAGAAGGCGCGCTTTGTTCGCGGCAACCACACGCTGGAAGTCGTGTGGACCACGGCGACTCTTGTCATCTTCGTTGGTCTCGGCGTGATGGCCGCTCACGCGTGGGGCGAAGTGCATTTTGGTGGGCCTCAGCCGGGAGCCCTGCAAGTCGAGGTTACGGGCGTGCAGTTCGTATGGAATTTTCGCTATCCCGGGCCGGATGGCAAATTTGGACGCATCAATCCGAAAGACATCGATGCATCTACGGGCAATCCATTAGGGTTGGACTCCAATGACCCCGCGAGTAAGGACGATATTGTGACGGGAGACCTCTATCTGCCGGTTAACAGGGAAATCGAGTTGATGCTGCGTTCGCAGGACGTCATCCACAGCTTTTTTGTGCGCGAGTTGCGCGTGAAGCAAGATACGGTTCCGGGCTTGGTGATTCCCGTGCACTTTACGGTGACCAAGATCGGCGACTATGAAATCACTTGCAACCAGCTCTGCGGCTTGGGGCACTACCACATGCATGCCACGCTGCATGTGCTGTCTGACGCCGATTTTCAGCAGTGGGAGCAGAAGCAAGAGGCGCAGAACGCTCAAGCCGGACAGTGAAGTGAGAGTTATGGCTTTGAGTAATCATCATAACGGACCCGCAACATGGGAGAGTGTCAATGAGTTCGCACGCTAGTCCGGTCCACCACTCGGAAGCGCCCAAAGGCTGGCTCCGGCATTATATTTTCAGTTTGGACCACAAGATCATCGGCACGCAGTACATCTTGCTTGGCCTGTCCGCAGTTACGATTGGCGTAATTCTTTCGGTGATTATGCGGATTCACCTCGCTTGGCCGAATGCGCACATTTGGGGATTTGCCAACGGCGTTGTTTCACCGGAGGACTACCTTCGCGTCATTACCATGCATGGCACGCTGATGGTTTTCTTCGTTTTGACAACTGTGCCGCAAAGCGGCTTTGGCAATTATTTCCTTCCGATTCAAATCGGTGCGCCGGACATGGCGTTTCCCACACTCAACATGATGTCGTTCTGGCTGACGTTTGTGTCGATGCTTGTCCTGCTTTCCTCGGCCTTTGTTCCGGGTGGATCGCCAATCAGCGGCTGGACAGCTTATGCGCCTCTAAGTGCAGTCGGCGTAGTCGCGGGGCCGGGTCAAGGACTTGGCCAGACGCTCTGGGTCGTGAGCATCGCGCTGTTCTGCGGCGCTTCGCTGATGTCGGCAATAAATTTCTTGGGGACCACAATTGACCTGCGCACTAAGGGGCTCTCGCTGATGCGCATGCCGCTGACCGTGTGGGGTTGGTTCATAACGGCCTGCCTCGCGCTGCTGGCATTCGGAGTGCTTCTTGCCGCGTGCATTCTGCTGCTTCTGGACCGGCTGGCGATGACCAGCTTCTTTATTCCCGGCGGAGAAATGGTCAGCGGTGTCCTGCTCAAACACGCGGGCGGCTCGCCACTGCTTTGGCAACATCTCTTCTGGTTCTTCGGGCATCCAGAAGTGTACATCGCGATTCTCCCGGCCATGGGAATCATTTCGCACGTGCTTTCGACGTTTTCTCGGAAGCCTGTGTTCGGCTACAAGGCGATGGTCTACTCGCTGAGTGCGATTGGCTTCCTGAGCTTCATGGTGTGGGGCCATCACATGTTCATCAGCGGAATGAATCCATACTCGGCGCTGACGTTTTCGATTCTAACACTGGTGATCGGAGTGCCATCGGCAATCAAGACGTTCAATTGGCTTGGGACACTCTGGGGGGCGCGAATTCAATTCACCGCTGCCATGCTCTTTGCCATCGGCTTCGTTTCGCTGTTCGTAACCGGTGGCCTTTCCGGCATTTTCCTGGCGCAGCCGGCGTTGGATCTCTACCTGCATGACACCTACTACGTGATTGGCCACTTCCACCTGATCATGGGCGTCGCGGCAATTTTTGCGATGTTTGCCGCGACGTACTATTGGTTTCCCAAAATGTTCGGGCACATGATGAACGAGACTCTCGGGAAGATTCACTTCTGGATGACCTTTGTGGGTGTCTATTGCATTTTTATGCCGATGCACTACCTCGGGTATGCGGGCGATCCTCGACGCTACGCCAGCACCGACGCGGTTCATTATTTGGCGCGCCTCCAACCCGTATATGTATTCATCAGTGTCGCGGCATTCGTAACCGCCGCGGCGCAATTGTTCTTCTATTTCAATTTCTTCTGGAGCATTAAGCACGGCAAGCTGGCGGAGCGAAATCCATGGCGCGCGACGACACTTGAATGGCAGGTGAGCACGCCGGTGCCGCACGACAATTTTGGCGGTCATTATCCGACGGTCTATCGTGGACCCTACGAATACAGCGTGCCGGGTGCGGCCGAGGATTTCATACCGCAGGATGTTGCGCCCGAGCAAGTGGCTAAAGCCTAGCGTCAGGGATCCGCCATGCCGCATACGTCAACAACGGAAGAACTCGAGATTATCGAAGCAGGCGGAGGAGGCAAGCCGCCTTCCTTTGCAGGGGGAGGCGACGACGGCTCGCCCAGCGGGCGTTCTGGAATACCGCAGCGCGTTTATGTAACGGGAATAGCAATTGGGATGGCCGCCATACTGATGTTTTTTATGGCGTTCGCCAGTGCGTTTATTGTGCGGAAGGGTGTCGGGAGTGATTGGCAGGCATTTCCGATGCCGCGGATTCTGTGGTTGAACACGCTGATTCTGCTGGCCAGCAGCCTAACGATTGTGCGCGCTCGGCACTTCTTCACGCGAGGCGACCGCGAAGGTTTCCGGCACTGGTGGATGGTTACCACGATTCTCGGTTTCCTGTTTCTCGCGGGGCAGGTGATCGCTTGGCGACAAATGGTTATATCCGGCTTTTATCTGGCGACAAACGCGAGCGGCAGTTTTTTCTATGTGCTCACAGCGGCTCACGGGCTCCACTTGCTTGGAGGCATTGTCGCGTTGCTGTACGTGGGACGCGGAAAATTGCGCCGGTTGACATTTGCGACGGCGACGGAAATCACGTCGGTGTATTGGCACTTCATGGATGGACTGTGGGTTTTTCTCTTCCTACTTCTCTTGCTAGGACGGTGATACTTGGCTGAAATGGACGTCGACGCTGTTGCGGGACAGGCTTGGGGTGGCGGTGTCGCTCCCTTTGCGACAAATACAAAGAAACTCGGAATGTGGCTGTTCCTTCTTTCCGACTCGCTCACATTTTCGACTGCGATTCTTGCGTACGCGTACGTGCGCCTGTCGAGCGCAAACTGGCCGCGCCCCTTTGAGATTTATCCTGCAATCGCGAACGCAACGTTTTTGACGTTTATTCTTTTGTCAAGCAGCTTGACGATGGTTATGGCTGTGGCCGCCGCGCATCGCAACGAGATCAAGAAAGCTGTAATTTACATTCTCTTGACCGCTGTCGGAGGAGTCGCTTTCGTCGGTCTACACATGATGGAGTGGTTCCGGCTTTTCGCGGAAGGCGTGACTCCGTGGTCGAATAAGTGGGGTGACCCGCTTTTCGGCGGCACGTTCTTCGGTTTGACGGGCTTGCACATGCTGCACGTCTCGATTGGCGTGATTTATTTGTGTATTATCGCGTTGGGCTTCGGCCGCAGAAAATTTAATGCCGATCACGTCGAGGTCAGCGGCCTTTACTGGCACTTTGTCGACTTGGTGTGGATGTTCATTTTTCCAATGGTCTATCTGATGTCGGTTAACTTGAAGGGCTGAGGAGCATATCGAGCGATGAGCACGCATGGAACATCCGCAATCGAAGCACACCACGCGCCGACGAAAAAGCTATTTATGTGGGTGTGGTTTTGGCTCCTAGTTCTCACCGGCGTCGAGGTCCTTCTTGCCTATTTGAAACTTGACCCGCACCCCATGCTGGTTCTTCTGGTGGGTTTGTCGTTGATCAAATCTGCTTTGATTGTGGCGTATTTCATGCATCTGCGATTTGAGAAGCTCGGCCTCTTCTTGATTATCGTTCCTTCGCTGGTTTTCTGTCTGGTCATGATTTTGATTTTTGTGTTTCCGGATAGCTTGCGGATTGTACGTTTGCACCCGTGAGGCATTGGTTTTAAGTCAGAATTAGTGGAAAATAGAAGCTGTAACGACCGAAGAGGGTCATAGATGCGAACTGCTCTTAAGATGCTGGTTGCGGGAGTTTCTGCGGCGCTTTGTGCTTCGGCGACTTTCGCTCAGGGCTGCGCTCTTTGCTATAGCGACGCGGCAGCTACGGGACCGACCGCCCAGGCGGCCTTGCGGCACGGCATTTTGATTCTTGTGATTCCGGCCACATCGATTGTTGTGGGCTTTTTCTCGCTCCTCTGTATTCGACGCAACATGCACCGCGAGTCAGTCGTTCTTGTTCCCGCCACGTTTAGCTCTCCCTTCCACTCAGTGTCCGAAGGCGTTCTTCATTTGAATTAGGATTCCGCACGCATCATTGCAGGCGAAAACGATTCCAGATGATAAGCGCGCATGACTGGTGCGTGTGTGCGGCAAGGGAAATCAAAAGATGCTTGGCAGGCAGAAGGAGACTTCGCAAGGGCTGAGTTTGTCTCAGCCCCTGCGAGCCCTGTTAGGTACTACGTTCCGTGTTTTTCGTGAAGGCCCGTACAAATTGTCACGGCGGACGTCGGGTCGATGGCCGTTGTGTCGAAATCGATGTGCTTAATCACGCCGTCTTTGTCAATCACGAACGTGGTGCGTCGCGCAAATTCCACTTTATCTGTTCCCAAGGGGAAAGGTTGCACGATTCCGTATTGCTTCAGGACGGTGCGGTTCATATCGCTCAGCAAAGGAAAGGTGACACCGATTTGCTTTGCGAATGCGGCGTTAGCTGGAGGGCTATCGATACTGACGCCGAAAATTACCGAATCGCTTGCTTCGATCTTGGCCAAATCAGACTGATAGGCCTGGAGTTCCTTCGTTCAACCACCGGTGAAAGCGAGAACGTAGAAGGCGAGGATGACGTTCTTTTTGCCCCGAAAACTGTCCAGTGATACCGAACCATGTTGATCGCTGGGCAGAGAGAAATTCGGAGCAACGTCGCCGACCTTCAGGTTCGTCGTGGTGATTGCCGCCTGCTGGTCCTGCGCTTGCGCTGCGAACGACAAAACAGAAAGCGCCAGTAGCAATGCGACCGCCATCGTAACGATTCGCTTCATGCATCTCTCCTTGAACAAACTACCTCGAACGAGGCCCTATAATAACAGAAGTACGTACGGGAAGCGTATTCGGATTGCCGTGGCGCGAATCCCACGCTGAGCCCCAGTTCGGGTTTCCGCACACTACCAACTGCATGTCCCTAGCTTTCATCCATTGTCAGATATCTGAATGGGTCGCCGATGTTCTTGCGAAGTTCGGTCCAGAATTCGTCCGGTTTGGAAAGAAACGCGGACACAACGCGGGGATCGAATTGCGTTCCGGAGAACTTTTTGATTTCGTCGCGAGCCGCCGAAATCGGCAAAGCCTTGCGGTATGGCCGGTCGGAACACATGGCATCGAGCGTGTCAGCCACGGCAAATATTCTGGCTCCAAGGGGAATTTCTTCGCCTTTCAAACCACGCGGGTAACCGCTCCCGTTGTAGCATTCCTGGTGCGCGAGGACAATTTCGGCTGCGTCTTTTAGAAAGGGAATCTTGTTCAGGACGGTGTAGCCGATATCGCAGTGGCGCCGCATGAGCAGACGTTCTTCATCCGTGAGCGGGCCAGGCTTTCGCAGAACCTGGTCGGGGATTCCCATTTTTCCGATGTCGTGGAGGAAAGCGCCGCGGGCGATGTGTCGCAACTGGTCGCGTTCGACTTTCATGATTTTCGCGATGAGGATCGTGATCGCGGTCACGCGCTGGCAGTGCCCTTCTGTTTCGGCGTCTTTCGCGTCAAGCGCCCCGCCAAGCGCTTCGAGGGTGTAGTCATACGATTGCTCAAGGTCCCGCAGGGTTAGCGAAAGCTGCTGGGTGCGTTCGGCGACGAGGTGCTCGAGGTTTTGCTGGTAGGAACGGTTCTCGAGGACAAGATGCCTATGCTCCAGAGCCCGCGAAACGCTGTGATAAAGCTGATCCTTCTCGAAGGGTTTCAGAATGTAATCGTAAGCTCCGGCGCGAATTGCTTCCAGCGCGATAGAGATGTCGTGCATCGCGGTGACCATGATGACTGGAATGTCCTCATCTTGTGAGCGGACCTGTCGCAACAGTCGCATACCGTCCATTTCTGGCATTACGATGTCGCTGAGGACGAGATCGTGCGAGTCATTCTTGATTTCCTGCATGGCCTGAAAACCGTCGGGCACAACCGTGCAGCGGTACCCCTGGGCTTCGAGGAGGGTGGAAACGACCTCTCGAATCGCTTCTTCATCGTCACAGACGAGAATCTTTTCCCCAGGCAATGAATTCTCCTAACTTGTCCATTATAAGGCCCCGTTTGAGAGGGATCAGGGAGTATTGTCTCCGGGAGGGGCGTACGAGTTACGTTTTACGTTCGGCCGGCGCATCTACTGAGTGAGAGGGCGGTTCATCCCGCAGCATTCGTGCGCATGCGCGAGGGAGAATGCTCCGCGATCAGGGCCATGCGATTCTCCAACTCGGTGGTCAACCCGGCAATCATCTCCGTAAGTCCGGCCAGTCCTTCCGGAGAAAAACTGCCAAGAGCAAGTTTCAATGCGATTATCCGATACGAAAAATGGAATTGTAGAACGAGCCAAAACCACTCCCATTCTTGTCGTTTGCGGATTTCGGGAGAGAGTGCAGCGATCAGGCGTGCCAGTCGCTCGAGACGCCCGAAGTCCTGCCGCAGTCCGCTTAGATATTGTTTGAGGATGCTGCGGCGTTCAGCACGCCATTTAGTCTGAATGTGACGCGGCGTTCGCTCACGCATGAATTGAATGTCTTCCTGGCTGAGCAACTGGCTGATCTGCGGAAAATGCCGGCAGTTTACTGGAAGGACCCTTTCGATCTGGAGATCTCCGATAGTTGGAGTTGGCGCACTGCGCTGCGAGCCGAACAGCAGCCACACGAGACCGAGGAGAATTGCCAGCGCAACCAAGACAGCCACGAACACGATCATTTCCATATCTCCAAGAGCCGGGCGTTCAGTTCACGAAGGCGCCCACTGACCTGTGGCGCCAAAATCTCATATTCACCGCGCGCGAGCAAGACAGGTGCAGGCGCCGCAGCGGGAAGCGGCTTCCATAGCGCCACGAGCCACAAGAGCGTGGCGATGTTGAAGGACGCGCGACGCAACGCTCCCCAAACCATGAAATGCTGCTGCGTAAGCCAGTCGCCTAAGAATGTGTTGTTGGCAACCTGTATCGCCGAATAGAACCCCAGTCCAAGCGCAATCCACGCCAAGTGTCGCGGAATCTCAACGCGGTAATATCGGCAAAAAATAAGCCCGAAAAGCAAAACACTAGCGACGGTGAACTCCAAGCCTCGATCGGCCATAATCGTGGTGGCAGAAATTGGGTGTACCGTCCGGCGGGCCGTTGCCAGGGCGCTCGCAACTAGAATCAATCCCAGTCCAACGAGGAGGGGACGACAGAGTTTCCAGATCCCTGCAAAGGGCAGCAGAAGCGCCCGGCAAATCTCGTATACCACCACTGCGCGAGAGAGAACCAAGAGCGCCTGCGAAGTCCAATAAACATCGTATGAAATGCGTGACCTGATTCCGATGAAACGGTAGGTTAACCACAGGAGAGCTTCGTCGGCGACCACCAAACCGAGATAAAGTGTAAAGAACGGCAGTCGCGTGAAGAGCCTTCGGCGCAAGGCTAGACAGAAGACCCCGACTTCGAGGAATGCAGTGGCGGCCCAATATACCGAGTCGAATAAGGAAAGGTTCATACGCTCCGGGGTGCACTTTACCATCTAGGTGACGTTTACTACAAGGCACCCCAGAGCGCGTAGCGGTCCTCAAAACTAGACGCCGGTAAACGAAGGCGGTATGTCCGGGAACGGTGGAATGGGAGCTCCACCGTCAGCCCAGAAGCGCACAGTCGAGTCCGAACGTGAAATATCGGGAAATGGTGGGATGGGAGCGCCGCCATCGGCCCAGACGGACGAATGAGAAGAAGCGTTTGCCGCCAGTGTGTTGACGCCAAAACCCGAGGGAGCTACTATCACCAACAGCAACGCAAAAACAAAAAGCAAAGCGATTGCCCGTTTCATCGTGGACTACCTCCTGCGGGGTTTGTGTCACGCGCGCAGCACGGCACGAGTCAACGGGTTCGAAATGTTCTGACGGCAGAACAGGTTAGAAAATGGAAGCGCTGGATGAATTCCAACAGAACCATCGCGTAATCGAGGATTTCGCCTCGACTACACTTGCGGGAATCCCGGGAGACCTGTGCCGCTTGCTTCATGTCGCGACGTTACGGGACATGGGGACAGGCCGGTACCGACACGCAGGTTTAGAGACAATCTATTCCGAACCGGCGGTTCATCAAGCACTTTGGGTGTGCCATCAGGAACTTTTTGAGAGAATCCTGGAAACATCGCTCGAACGGCAGGAAGTGGAGTTGCGGAAATGCTTGGAGGGCCTCGGCGGTCGCACCGGCGAGATTGCCGAACGTTGGCAGGAACACGAATTTTACCGCGTGCTTATTCCTTCGGGAGTCCCATCTTATTTGCGCGAGCTCTTCTGCTCCAATATTGGCGTTTTGCTAGACCTAATTGCTGAAGAGAACGCTAATCCGCGACCAAGCGCATAGACACGCCGACCACTTGTCCAACAACTTCCGCTTCGTCGGGGAAACGATAGGCTTCCGGGACGCTCGTGGAAAGAGGGTGCGGCTGCAGGACGAGCCGGCCCTTTTCCATCAGGCACCAACAACAGCGGTAACCACCTCGGATATCAACTAGGTAGATAGGCCTTTCCGCTTCATTGCGCCATCCACCAGTTTCCACCTTCTGTCGTTGCGGATCGACAAGGACTAGCGCACCGGGGCGGAGTAGGGGTTCCATCCAGTGGTCGTCTTGCCCGACGTACCCGTAATGGTAGTTGTGACCGTTTTTTAGGATTGCCGCCTCGAAATGTCCCCAACTCTCCACCATGCGCGTAAGGTAACTCGTCCGCCTGGGATCGAATGCCGGATCAAAATGAATCGGCAAACGAACAACCCGCGGTGGCGCAGCCATGTGAGTTCGAGGCGGAGCTTGTGAAGTGGCAGGACCGAAAATGTCAGCAAGCGGAACGTCATACCATTTGCATGCTTCCTGCAAGTCCAGGTGATAAATACTGCAGAGGCTAAATAGCTTGTGTAGACTCGGGACTGCGCCCGAATTCTCGAAGTCTGCCAGGCGGCTGATGTGGACTATGAATTCCGGGCGGCCGTGACGCTGCGCGAGTTCGTAGCTTGCCTGCTCAACATCCCGGTATGTTAGCCCGAGACGCTCGCGAACTTGGCGAAGGCTGATTCCGGGAAACATTGCGGTGGTACTCCGAGATCGGGCAGTGGATTGAACTAAAATTATAGCAAAGTTATCAGCTTGTTATGAAATCAGAACAGTGCTTTATCGCACAGTTCAGTCGCGCATACAAGTGCGAGAGTAGTGTCTCACCGCGGCTGCCAGTTCTGAAGATCGCTTGCCTCTTGCTAATCGACGTACCACTTGTCTGCGGCATTCCTGATAAGTGCGAAAAGAACGTGGAAACTATTTCCGTCCATTTGCCATCCTATCCGAGCGAGGCGATATGCAAACCAAGAGCTCGATTGCGTTGATTTGTGTGCTTGCCGTGGGCATTGGGACGACGGCCGCGACCTCTGCGCTCGCGGCTCGTTTCAGTTCTGAAACAAATTCCCAGACCAATGAGGAATTCTTCGTTGCGGCCGACCAAGTTCTCGAAGTGATGAGCAAGATTTTGGACCTGCCTGCGAAATCCTCCTTGAAGAAAAGCATCCGAACGAAGGCGGAGATTCGTCAGTACCTCATCGAGCAGCAGAAAAAGGATGAAACACCGCAGAAACGGTATGCGGACCAGCGAACACTCGAGGCTTTCGGCTTGATTCCCAAGGGATTTCCGCTCGATTCCTTCCTGCTGGACGTGCTGACCGACCAAGTCGCAGGGCTGTACGATCCCGAGAAAAAAGAATTTTTCATTGCGGACTGGATCGATCCTGTCGAACAGAAGCCGGTAATGGCGCACGAGCTCACGCATGCCCTTGACGACCAGTATTTCAATCTCGATAAGTGGCAGAAGGCCGTGCGTGAGAACGACGATTCGTCGCTGGCGCGGGATGCGGTGGTCGAGGGTTCGGCGGTGGCGGCCATGATGGATTACAGCCTGGATGGCATGCACACCAGCGTCCGCGATGTGCCTGATATCGCTCCGTTCATCGAATCGGGTGTCGCAAGCGAGATGGACAAGGACCCGAAGCTCGCGAAAGCGCCGCCGTTCATACGTGACGAACTGCTGTTTCCTTATCTTGATGGTGCCGTTTTTACCCAACAGCTTTTGAAAGCGACTTCGGGCTGGCCGGATTTTAAGAAGGTCTTTGAGAATCCTCCGCTTTCAACACAACAGATTCTGCACCCCAGTCTGTATCTTCAAGATGTGAAGCCCCGAATCGTTGCGTTGCCGGATTTGAAATCGGCAATTCCGCGCGGCTGGAATAAGCTGGACGAGAACGTAGTCGGGGAATTTGCGCTCGGCGAAGTGTTGAAACAATTCATCGATGCGAGCAGAGCGGAGCGTTTTGCGTCCATGTGGCATGGCGACCGTTACGCATTGTTTGAGAACAAGGAGACAAAGCAGACGATACTTGTAGTTCTGCTCGCTCTCGACAACGAAAAAGATGCGGCACAGTTCTTCGACGCTTATAGCGAAGCGTTCGAAAAAAAATATGCCGTTAAACAACCTGTCACGGAAGGATGGGAGTTCGCGAGTTTCGGGAACGCCTACCTGCGATGCTTTCAAGATGAATGCTTGAGCGTGGAAGGCGCGGATCGCAGCGTATTTGATCGCATTGACACTCAACTCGGCTGGCGGGCAGAGCCAAGCGGCACGCTGACGAACTCCCGAGGATGGGACCGCTTCACACGCCAGGCTGTGACCTCGAAATAAAGTCTGAGCGCCACCCCTCATCATTAAGGAGAGCTGTGGCCGGAGCACTGCAGCACTCCCAGGTACTTGCTCCACGGGCCCACAGCTTCCCGGTATTGATGCGCCATGACCCTTGAGATTTGGTGCAGATGAGTTAGATCATGAGCCGCCCAAGTCGCCAGCAGCTCTGACAGGGTTACTACTCCGAGCGCAGGATGTCGTCCAAGTTGCGCGAGGTCCTTTGGCCGCAGATTCAATGTACGCAGTTCCCGCAGATTTTCTGACCGCGAACGCGCAAATTCATCCAATAATTCTCCCAACGACTTACCTTCACACTCGCGCACGTGCCCTCGGCGATTGAAAGGCTCAAACGTCTGAGTCTCGCCAAATTGCAGGATCATTCTCGCGCGCGGCATCCAATCCGTGTGTTCGCCGTGGATCAGATGTCCGAGGACATCGAACGCGCTCCAAGTGTCTTCGCCTTCATTTTGGAACGTCCACGTTTCCGGCAGGTCGCGCAGAAGCACATCGAGAGCAGCAGGTGTGCGAGTGAGAAGCGATATTGTGTGCTGCAAATTGTGTTCCATCATGCTCCTCAATTGGTAGACAGAGATTTTGCAGAACCTCCAATTGTATCTGTTCTGCGAGACATGCGTCAGCATCGACGCTGAGTCTGCAGCGCAGAGCCTCGCCGTTTGAGGTTCTGCGGCTCTTCGCGTCTCGGAACAAGCACTTCTGTGGTTAGCGTGAAGTAGAAGATGGAGTACAATGGCTCCGATAATTTAACGAGAGGCGATGGAGTTCGCCTGAACCGCTCGAAAGAGCTGATGACTCCTGGCTGCCGCGAGGCTCCGGGAGTTTTTTTGTTTTAGGGGTTCGTGGCGCAGAAAAGGGAGCGAAGGTGCGTATATTGCTACTCGCCGTATTTGGTGTTGCGGGAACGCTGGCGCGGTACGGTCTCGAGGGTTTGGTACAGCACAGATCAGGCTCGAGCTTCCCGTATGGAACGCTCAGCGTGAATCTGGTGGGGTGTTTTCTGCTGGGGCTGGTTGGGAAATTTGCGCTAAATCATGTTTCGATTTCGCCGGATTGGCGCATCGGTTTGACGGTGGGACTTTTTGGGGCGTTCACGACGTTCTCGACATTCAGTTGGGAAACAATTCGGATGTTAGAGGACGGAGAATGGATGAAGGGAACGGCGTACGTGGCGGCGAGCGTACTGCTCGGGTTGGTTGTGATGCTGGCGGGGATTCGGCTGGGCGATGCGATTTAGGAGGGGCGCATGACGCACGAGCGATTCGAAGGCGAGCGCACGTTGATGCGAATACACATTGGAGAATCGGACCACTGGCACGGCAAGCCGCTCTATCAGGCGATTGTCGAGATGCTGCGCACGGAGAAATTCTCAGGGGTGACCGTTCTGCGCGGCGTCGGCGGCTACGGTTCTTCGAGCATTTATCACACAGACAAGATTCTGCGGCTGTCACAGGACCTTCCCATCGTGATCGAAGTGGTGGAATATAACGAACGAATCGAGCAGATATTGCCGCGGCTGGATGAGATGGTCGGCGGCGGATTGATTACGCTCGAAAAGGTTCGCGTAATCCTATATCGCACCGGGAAATAGGCGCGACCGCCCAACACCACAGCCACACCAACTAGCACCGCGCGCAACATCGTGCTAGCATTTTCAGAGCGAATATTCGATGCGAGCGCCGTACAACAGGTCAAAGGGCACGGCCAAGCTGCCAAAAACTCCCCGAAAACGCCAAACCTTGATCGCAAATGACATGCACAGTCGCGCAGGAGCAACTACTTTAAAATGTGCCACTTCCTTTTTCTTGATCGCAAATGAGTTTCATTTGCACGGCGCGAACTTCTGGCGCATTTTCGTCCGACGGACGGGCACGCGGACGCGCCCTCTCTCCATCAGGAGAAACAGGCCCAAATGCTGCCGCGCAGGGACGGCCGTGGCAGTTTCGCGGTGGTTTGCGGCCTGAGGGCAAGCTAGAATACGGATATGGCACACACATTTCTGATTTTCGATTTCGGTACGGACGAAGAAGCCGCGCAGCAGGCGCGCCATCGTATCGAGGGTTGGAAGCAGGGCTTCCGTCTCGGCAACAAGCTTCAATTTAAGTTCGAAAGAAAATCGCCGGAGAAGAATGAAGATTCCGAGGCGAAAGACGAGGCGAAACACAAAGGCAAGAAGAAGGAGTCCGAAGAGTCCGAACCAGTGCGTTTATTGGTGCGGCTGGATTTCTCAAACCATGAGAAGCATCTCGCACAGAGCTGGATTGAACGCATTCCCGGCGACGACGCGTTCAAATCCGTTAAGAGTGAAGTGATTCGTCACAACGACCCCGTCTTCGAGAAGATTTCCGAGCTTTTCGATTCCCTCAGCTGAAACGGGAATCGAGGCTTGATGGCGAGTTCCGAACTGCGCCGGCTCCGGATTTGGTGGGCGCAATTCCTTCCGCTATAATGGCCAAGCCGATTGAGGTCCCGCGAGGCGAAAGACAGCCCATGGCTCTGCACACCAAAACCAAGACCGCCAAGTTTGACGCGGCAAAATACCACGGACTGGACCGCGAAGCATTGATTCGTCTGTACCGCGTGATGTTTTTGTCGCGTCGATTAGACGATCGCGAGATTCAACTTAAGCGCCAGAACAAAATCTATTTCCAAATCAGCAGCGCGGGCCACGAAGCCGCGACAGCCGCCGCCGGGCTGGTGTTTAGGTCCGCCTACGATTGGTTTTATCTCTATTATCGTGATCGCGCGCTGTGCCTGATGCTCGGCGTCACTCCGTACGAAATGCTTCTCGAAGGCGTGGGCGCGAAGGACGATCCTGCATCAGGTGGACGCCAGATGCCCTCGCACTGGGGCCATCAAGACTACAATATTGTTTCCAAATCGTCGCCAACAGGAACGCAGTGGCTGCAAGCGGTCGGCGCGGCGGAGGCGTCGTTGTATTACGACCGGTTTCCGAGAGCGCTGGTGCAAGCGAAAACGGCGCCGCTTGGAAAGGCTGTGCGTCACCAGCATGATGAAGTGGTTTGCGTTTCGGGAGGAGAAGGCGCGACGAGCGAAGGCGAATTCTGGGAGGCGCTGAACACGGCGTCGAACAGAAAATTGCCGGTTGTGTTTTTCGTGGAGAATAATGGCTACGCAATTTCAGTTCCTTGCGAGGTGCAGACGCCGGGCGGAGACGTGGCGCACCTGGTGGCGAATCATCCGAACCTTCATATCGAGGACTACGACGGGACGGATCCGCTGGAAAGTTATGCGGCCTGCCAACGCGCCGTCACGCATTGCCGCGAGCACCGCGGCCCGGCATTGCTGCATGCGCATGTGACGCGGCCCTACTCGCATTCTCTTTCGGACGACGAAAAGCTTTACAAATCCGCCGACGAACGCGAAACCGAAGCGCACCGCGATCCAATTCCGAAGTTTGGATTATTTCTGGTGCGTGAAGGAATTCTCGACGAGAGGGAACTGGAAGCTTTAGAAGCGAGCGTTGAGAAAGAGATACTCGAAGCCGTTGACAAGGCTCTCGTCGCGGCGATTCCCTCCGCGGATTCGGTTTATGAATTTGTTTATTCGCCTGATGTCGATCCCACCGGCGCTGATTTTGCAAAAGAGCCGCAATTATCGGGTCCTCAGCTCACGATGGTAGAAATGGTTTCCGCGACTCTGCTGGACGAGATGGGCCGCGACGAGCGCATTGTCGTGTTTGGCGAAGACGTCGCCGATTGCAGCCGCGAAGAGAATCTCGGAAAAGTTAAGGGCAAAGGCGGAGTGTTCAAAGCGACTTCTGGTTTGCAGCGTCGTTATGGCGGAGACCGTGCATTCAATTCGCCGCTCGCGGAAGCCAACATTGTCGGCCGCGCAATCGGGATGGGCACGCGAGGCATGAAGCCAGTCCCGGAAATTCAATTTTTCGATTATATCTGGCCCGCAATGATGCAACTGCGCAATGAGTTTGCGACGATGCGCTGGCGCTCGGCGAACACGTTCAAGTGTCCCGCGGTGATCCGTGTGGCGATCGGCGGCTATTTGACTGGCGGCGCGATTTACCACAGCCAATGCGGAGAAGTAATTTTCACGCACATACCAGGTTTGCGCGTGGTGATGCCTTCGACGGCGCTGGATTTGTGTGGATTGCTGCGCACCTCGATTCGCTGTGATGATCCCGTGCTGTTCCTCGAACACAAACACCTTTATCGACAGCCTTACAATCGATCCGCGTATCCCGGTTCTGATTACACGGTTCCCTTTGGCAACGCGCGTTTGGTTCGCCAAGGTACGGACGTGAGCATCATCACCTACGGCGCTGTGGTTCACCGTGCGGAGGTGGCGGCAGCGGAATTGGCTCGGCAGGGAACCGAAGTGGAAATTCTGGACCTGAGGACGTTGAGCCCGTATGACTGGGAAGCGATCGCCACGTCCGTGCGAAAGACCAACCGCGTGATTGTCGCGTACGAAGATTCGCTCTCCTGGGGATACGGCGCGGAAATCGCGGCGCGCATCGCCGACGAGCTTTTCGAAGAGCTAGATGCGCCGGTGCGGCGCGTTGCCGCAACGGATACATTTTGCGCTTATCAGCCAAAGCTCGAAGATGAGATTTTGCCGCAGACTGAGGACATCGTGCGCGCGGTCCGGGATTTGGTGGCGTTCTGAGCCTTTGTTGAGAGGCGTGCAACCTTTCAGGTCGGTTGATCGTAACTGTAATAGGAGCGCGGTAGAGGCCCGCCGACAAGGCGGAAATGGGAGGTCATGATGAATTGCCCACAGTGTCAAAGGGACATCACCAACTATTCCAACTATTGCTATTTCTGCGGTGCGCGTCAGGCTCACGCAACGGTATCCACTGCGCCGCCGCGCCGTCTGCAGCGGTCCGCGACTGATAGCAAGCTTGCGGGCGTTTGCGGCGGTTTGGCGGAATATTTCGCGACGGATTCGACGATCGTGCGGTTGCTCTGGGTGTTGGTGACGTTCTTCACGGGATTGGTTCCCGGCATGGTTGTTTATTTGGTCGCTTGGCTGATTATGCCGGAGGGATCGCTGCCAATCCCTGTGCAACCGGTTCCGCAAGCGCCAGAAGCTCCACACGCTTCGGCCTGATTGCGATTTTCAGTCGGCTAGGCATTGCTTTTGAAGATGGCGCGGTCGAGCGATATCGCTCCGGCTCCCACGGCGACTAGCGCGAATGCGGCTACCGCCAACGCCAACGGGAACTGGTAATTGCCGACAGCCATTAGACCGCCCTGCGGCAAGTGTACCTTTAAGATGGCGATTGCCATCTCGCCCGCAATCAATAGTGCCGCAATTCGCGTGAACAACCCCAGAATCAACAGGCACCCGCCGAAAAACTCCACGATGCCAGCGATGTACACGAAATAAGACGGGAATCCCATGTGAGGGAACTCCTGCAAGGCTTGGTGTGTATGCGTGAAAAGCTTCGGGAATCCGTGATAGATAAAAATGATCCCGAGGCCGAGCCGGAGGAGCAGCAAAGCCAACGGTTTGAGTTTCTCGAAATGATGCATCGTCTCACTCCTTGCAGAAGTTTTCCGCGACCGCGCAGAGGCCCGATATTCTAGCAGAACCGTGGCACGACTGAACACATGGCGTCACAGCATTGATTCGACACAATAACGGATGAGGTAGAATCGTCACGCAAGCGTGATGGGGGGATTCGTTGTTTGACTGAATTGTTTTCGGCCAACCGCATTCTTGCAAACTTCAAACCATGTCGACAATGCAACCGAAATGAGATCGAAGATTTACCCAGCGAGCAGCGGGGATCTGAGAGGCGTTTGCCGGGGAGATGCTCGCTGATGCGCCGCGCATTTTTAATCGTTCTGGTGCTCGGAATCATGGCGGCCGTCGCAGTGCGCGAGGTACGCCTGCACCGCAAGCCTCCCATGGAATTGGCCTATGTGGGCCTGCAGGGCGCGACTATCTGGAACAGCACCGCGGAAGTTCGGGCAGCGGTGGCCAATGTTTCCTACGGCGAGCCGGTTCAGATTTTTCAGCGGGATGGCGATCACGCACTGGTCCAGACGAAGGCAGGCGTCCGCGGTTGGGTGTTGTCGGACTCGCTGTTGAGTTTAGCGCTGTGGCATGCCGCCGCCCTGCTCAATAAGGAAACGGAGGCCATGCCCGTGCAGGCACGGGGCGATACGCGCGCTCGCAGCAACCTTCACATTCGTCCCGGGCGGCAGTGGGAAGTGATATCGTCCGCGCCCGGCGGCACAACCTTGGAAATGTTCGCGCGGGAAGCAACTGCGGATGTGGGACGACAATCCCGTCCCGGTTCGCCGTCTGATTCGTCGAACCTGCAGGATTGGTGGTTGGTGCGCGCAAATATTAATAATGCGACTGAGATCTCCGGCTGGGTGCTTGGCCGGCTTGTTAGTATGGATCTACCCGAGCCGCTTCCCGAATATCAAAGCTCTGAACACATCAACATCGTCGCATGGTTTGAAATTAATCGCGCGGCGGACTCAACAGGCTTCGTTAAGCCGGAGTATCTGGTTATGGGCACGCGCGATGGAGAAGGAAGGCCGTGTGATTTCACGCTTGTTCGCGTTTTCACCTGGAGCCCGAAGAGGCATCGGTACGAAACAGGCTTCATCGAACCTGGGCTGTGCGGTAGTTTGCCGGTGCAGGTCGCTCCCGCAACGACGCCGGGCGGCAAGGCGCTCTTTAACTTCAGCAACGCGGGCATCAAAGGGAAAGAAAATCGCCAGTATGAAATGACGCTTACCACCGTGCATCGAATTAATTCCGGCGCGGGGGAGACGAGAAAAGGAAGAAAGCGTTTGGGAAAGGCCAAAGAATGAACAAAAAGAAAATGGTCCGGCGCCGCGGGAGGAGACTGATCTGTGCGGGATTTAGTATTTTCTGCGCGGTCGCGATTGCGTCGTGCTCGGCTCCGCAGCACGCGGCACAGAGCGTTCCTCCGCCTCTGCTTCAATATCTTGGCGAATGGGGCAGCGCAGGCACGGAGCCGGGGCAATTGCAGAATCCACAATCGTTCAACTCAGATCGGGTCGGCAATGTCTACATCGCGAACGACGGCACTCCAACGCAAATCGAGAAGTTCGATTCCTTGGGACATCCATTGCTGGCCTTTGATGTGGCGGGAAATGAGAACGACTGGGATATTGCCATTGATTCCGGGCAGGCGATCTTTATTGTGGATTTTCGAAGGGCGCAGATTCAGATTTTTTCCCCGGAAGGCGAAACATTCCGCACGCTCTCGTTCCGTTACAGAAGCTCACTGAATCATCCCGCAAGCATCGCCATAGATCCTGACGACGACGATATTTATGTTGCTGATTTTGAAACGGCGCACCTCGCGAGAATGAATGCGCGCGGCCGCATTTTGCAAGTCTGGCAGAAACCTGCGGGCATGCCTGTACAGCATTGGACACCCTGTCGCATCCGGGTTGGAGGCAAGGGGAATTTGTTCGTCGCCGATGCGGACAATCAACTTATCGAAAAGCTTTCGTTCGATGGCGCCTACGTTTCCTCGTGGGGTTTTCCTTTCAGCAATCTGGCGCCGAAGCGCGATGTTCCTAAGGCCTACGGCCTGGCCGTGTCGAAGAATTTTGTGGTCGCCACAGACGAGGCAAAACACTTGCTGGAAATCTGGTCGGTGGATGGGACGCCAAAGTTAACCGTAAATTTTTCCGAGCATCCGGAATGGGGACAAAATGCAACGCCGACCGACGTCGCATTCACACCCAAAGGTGAATTGTTGGTACTTGATCGGGCTGATGCCCATGTGCTGCGATTCCGAATTAATGTGAACTAACATAATTCGGTGGTTCGATTTCGAGAGGCGGAGAGTGCGAGGAAGTCATTTATGGCGTTACTTCTATCCGAATCCGATGTTCGTTCATTGCTGACGATGCCTTTGGCGATCAAGGCTGTCGAAGACGCATTCGCGCGACTCGCCGCCGGCAACGCGCTATCCCATTCTCGTCAACGTCTGCACCTGCCTGGCAATTCCTATCTGCATTACATGGCTGCAGTCGACGGGGACGGCGGCTATATGGGAATGAAGATTTACACAAGTTCGCGTGAGGGCTTGCGATTCATGATTCCGCTCTTCAAAGCCAAGACTGGCGAACTGCTGGCGCTGATTCAAGCGGACTGCCTGGGCCAGATGCGCACGGGTGCGGCGAGCGGGTTTGCTACGAAGTTACTGGCGCGGCCGGACACAAGCGAGTTGGGAATTATGGGCACCGGCCATCAGGCAGAGACGCAACTCGAGGCCGTCACAACAGTGCGCAAAATCAAACGCATACGCGCGTTTGGACGCGATCCGGAGCGTCGCCGCCGATTCGCCCGTGAGATGGAAGAAAAGCTCCGTGTTTCCGTGGAGGCGGTCGCTTCCGCGGAAGAAGCCGTTCGCGACGCGGATATTCTGATTACTTCAACCACAGCTTCGCAGCCGGTCGTCGAAGGCAAATGGCTGCGCGCAGGAGTGCACATCAACGCTATTGGAGCGAATTTTCCGCAGAAGGCGGAACTCGATGCTGATGCCGTGAGTCGTTGCGATGCCATATTCGTCGACTCGCGCGAGCAATCGAAGCTCGAAGCGGGCGATCTGATTCAGGCGTTTCAGGGAGACCAGTCGCGTTGGGATAAAGTCAAGGAACTCGCCGATCTAGTCGCTGGGCGCGTAGAAGGACGCACATCATCCGAACAAATCACTCTTTTCAAATCCAACGGAATCGCGATTGAGGATATTGTGACCGCTGGACGAGTCTACGAACTGGCGCTGCAACGGGGAATTGGGAATGAGGTGGAACTGTGGAAGGCGGACTCTGCGAGTTAACGGTGCACAGCAGCTAGGTTCGCGGTTTGTGCAGGCGCTTTACCAGAGCGTCATGCAGACGGCCGCGGACCTCATCCGAAAGCGGCAAAGGTTCGGAATTGCAGAAAATCTGAATTGTTTTTTTCGTTGTGTCCACCAGCAAGTGGCAGTCTTCGCAGTGCTCCATGTGAACTTCGATGGACTGCTGCAGACTTAGGTCGAGTTCTCCGTCGAGGTAACTCGAAAGCTCTCTGACCACGCTTCTACAGTTCATTGGGGTATACCTCTTCGAAAATACCGATTCAATTTTTCTCGCAGCTTCAGGCGCGCGCGCAGCAGTCGAGATTTCACAGCAGGCACGGACAGGCCAAGGGCTTCCGCGGTCTCTTCCGTGGAAAGTTCTTCGATGTCGCGGAGTTGGAATACGGTGCGGAAAGACGGCTCGAGTTCACCGATCACGTGGGAGAGTATTCCAGCGAGCTCGTCCTGCGCGTAACGTTGCTCGGGCGAAGGACCCCAGTCCTCGATTTCTCGGGGCATAAAGTTGTCTTCGGTTTCGATGTCCTGGTCGAGCGAAATATCTTTCGTGTGCCGTTTGCGCAGTTTCATCAGCGCCTGATTTACGGCGATGCGCACCAGCCAAGTGTAAAACCGCGAATTGCCCTGGAATTCCCCGAGGTGCTCAAATGCCTTCAAGAACGCTTCTTGCGATGCGTCCTGCGCGTCTTCGGTGTTTTGAGTAATGTGCTGGGTGAGGCGAAAGATTTTCCGTTCGTAACGGTTGACGAGTGCCTCAAATGCATCGACGTCTCCCGCCTTAGCCGCCGCGACCAGGGCAGATTCGTTATCGACAGGAGTTGCTTCCGAATTTGCTAATTTGGTGTTTGCTTTTGCTGGTTCCATGATCCGTCGGTGCCCCGCGTCAGGTGATGGCAAAGCGTAACACAAATAGTCGCCATGTTCTCGCGTCAGCACGCACTCTTATCTGACGCAGCAGACGATTTGAAGATGCAAGATTCTCGTGTCTGGCAAAGTCTGTATGCGCTCGAATTCGCCACCGCAGTGCGGCTTGACTCCTGTCGTTCGGGGAACTATGCTCGTTATTCGAACGAACGTTCGACTCAGGATTGCCGACGAATGCCTCGTACTGCGACACCGGATTCGCAAACCGCTTCCCGGAAGTTGGAGATGATTCTCCGGCATTCCGCACGCGTTTTCGCCGAAAAGGGCTACGAAGGCGCCTCCATTCGCGACATCAGTCGCGCGAGCGGCGTTTCCTTGTCGGGCTTGTATTACTATGTCGAAAGCAAGCAGAAGCTCCTCTATCTGATTCAAATCCATACATTTAACACGATTCTGTCGCAGCTTCGCCGCAACCTGGAATCTGTGTCCGATCCCGCTGCCCGCCTGCGCATTTTGGTCCACAATCATCTGGAATACTTTCTGCGCCATCCCATGGAAATGAAGGTGCTTGCGCGCGAGGATGATGTGCTTGCGGGGGAGTATCGCAGGGAAGTTGCGGAGATCAAGCGCCGCTATTACGGCACGGCGCTCGAGATTTTCGAGGAATTGCGGCGCGCGGGTCAGGCACGGCAGCTAAATCCTCGCATCGCTGTTTTGTCGTTGTTCGGTATGATGAACTGGATTCACACATGGCATCGTCCACAGGTGGATCCCCAAGCCGAAGCGCTTTCAGATGTGATGTCGCAAATGTTCCTGCACGGCGTAATGAATGGCCACCCGGTTGACTCACAGAAAACATCGCGCGCTGCACGTAGCACCTTGAAAGTGGCGGCACGCGCCGCGGGTTAGACGAAATCGATATTCACAAGAGAGAGGAGTTTTTCAATGGCTACGACGCAAGCAGTGGATCAGAAACAGTTGGTGAATTATCGCGTGGAAGACGGCATCGCCATAATCGAAATGGATGATGCGCCGGCGAACACGTACACGTACGAGATGATGCGCCAGCTCGATGAATCAATTTTGCAGGCGCGCATGGACGACAGCGTCCATGTCCTTTTGCTTCGTGGCGCGGGTGAAAAGTTCTTTTCGGCGGGAGCGAGCATCCCCATGCTCGCCAAAGTCGACCCGCAGTTCAAATATTATTTCTGCCTGCATGCCAACGAAACGCTTTCCCGCTTGGAGCAGACTCCCAAACTCGTGATTGCGGCGCTGAACGGGCACACGGTGGGAGGCGGTCTTGAAATTGCGCTGGCTTGCGATATCCGACTGGCGAAAAAGGAAGGCGGCAAAATTGGCCTGCCCGAAGTGAACCTGGGCGTTCTTCCCGGCACGGGAGGCACGCAACGTCTTGCGCGCGCGGTGGGCAAGTCGCGAGCGATTGAATTAATGGCGACGGGGCGCACATTCAGCTTCGAAGAAGCCGCCGAGATGGGGCTGATTCAGTATATTTACGAGCGGGAATCGTTCTGGGAAGAAGTAATGGCCTACGCGCGGCAATTCTGCCCTCCGAACAAGGCATCGCGTGCCGTGGGCCGTATCAAGCGCGCCGTGGTGACCGGATTGGAAGTTGGCTTTGGCGAGGCTCTTGGTATCGAGCGCGAATTGCAGCAATTGCTCTTCACAAGCGATGATGCGAAGGAAGGGCTGAAAGCGTACGTGGAGAAGCGCCAACCGGAATTCAAAGGAAGGTAGCAGAGCATGGCGACCGCGGCCAAAATTGAGGCGAAGCCCGGGAAGTTATTCATTGGCGGCAAATGGCAAAATGCCGCGTCGGGCAAGACGTATTCGACGATTAACCCTGCCACGGGCGAAACACTGACGCAGATTGCCGACGCAGACGCCCCCGATGCTGATCTCGCAGTCGAGGCGGCGCGGGGCGCGTTCGAGTCAGGCTCGTGGGCGGAGATGAGCGCTTCGGACCGCGGCCGCATACTCTGGAAAATCGGCGATCTTGTCGACAAATACAACGAAGAACTCGGGACCCTCGAAACGCTCGACAATGGCAAGCCCATCTTTGAATCGTGCCAGGTGGACATGCCGATGGTGGCGGAAGTTTTCCGCTACTACGCTGGCTGGGCCACAAAGATTCACGGTGAAACGGTTCCTGTTCGCGGACCGTTTCTGCATTACACGCTGCGTGAACCTATCGGTGTGGTTGCGGCAATCGTCCCGTGGAATTTTCCCCTGCTCCTTGCGTCGTGGAAAGTGGCGCCCGCGCTGGCTGCCGGCAATACTGTCGTGCTGAAGCCCGCGCCGTGGACGTCGCTCACAGCGCTGCGGCTCGGCGAGATTTGCCAGGAAGCCGGCTTGCCGGACGGCGCTTTGAACATCGTCACAGGCGCTTCGGACGAACTCGGCCGCGCGCTGGTGCGCCACCCGGGCGTGTCGAAAATTGCATTCACCGGCTCGACTATGACCGGGCAGGAGATTGCTCGTGTTTCCGCGGACAGCCTGAAGCACGTCACTCTCGAGCTTGGAGGAAAATCTCCGAATATTGTTCTGGCCGACGCTGATTTGGACGGCGCAGTGCGCGGCGCGACAATCGGCATCTTCTACGGCAAAGGCGAAGTATGTGCGGCAGGCTCGCGGCTCTTCGTGGAGCGCAAGATTCACGATGATTTTATGCAGAAACTGGTTGACCGCACAAAGAAAGTCCAACCCGGTGACCCGCTCGATCCTAAAACGAAATTCGGCGCACTGGTTAGTGAATCGCAGATGAATAAAGTGCTCGGCTATATTGAGAAGGGAAAAACCGAAGGAGCGAAACTCGTCGCCGGGGGAGCGCGTGCGCAATTCGGCAACGGCAAAGGCTATTTCGTTCAGCCGACCGTGTTCGATGACGTGAAGAACGATATGACCATTGCGCGCGAGGAAATCTTCGGTCCTGTGCTTGCGACGATCGCGTTCGACGACGTGGAAGAAGCTATCCGCGAAGCAAATAAGAACCCGTACGGCCTTGCAGCTGCCGTTTGGACGCGCGATATTGCCAAGGCGCACCGCGTCGCGCACCGGCTGCAAGCTGGAACCGTGTGGATCAACACGTACAACAATTACGATCCCGCCGCGGCCTTTGGCGGCTACAAGATGAGCGGTTACGGGCGCGAATTGAGCATGCACGCGCTCGAGAGCTACACGCAAGTGAAGAGCGTTTGGGTGAATCTGAAAGATTAAATGTGACGATGGAGTTGGCTCGAAGCGATGCGCACGCTGCCTGATTATCTCCGGCGAGGAATGAAGCTCATTGTCGTGGGATGTAATCCCGGCGAACGCTCAGCGCGCGTGGGCCACTATTACGCGGGGCGCGGCAACGAATTTTGGCCGTTGCTCTATGAATCGGGCGTGATTCCCGAGCCGATTGCCTATGCCGATGATCGCCGCGTGCTGGAATTTGGCATAGGACTTACCGATCTGGTCAAGCGGCCGTCGAAGGGAATCGACGACATCGAACGCGAGGAATTTTCGGAAGGCCGCGTGCTACTCGCGCAAAAGCTCGAAGAGTTCCGCCCGCGTCTGGTCGCGTTCAACGGCAAGATGGTTTACGAGAAATTTGCCGGCCGCCCTTGCATGCTTGGATTGCAGAAAGAAAAGCTCTACGGCGCGGATGTTTTCGTGCTGCCTTCCACCAGCGCGCTGAATGCGAAGGGCCGAGGCGTGAAGATGCGCTATTTCAGGAAGCTGGCCGCGGTTCTGAAACGGATGGGCACTTGAGGCAGCCTGTAATGTCGAGTGCAACGCACAAATCGGTGGCGGAAGCGCTGGTTCTCGAGGAGCGCGACGGTGCCGTGTTGAGTCTGCGCCTGAACCGTCCCGAGCGTTTGAATGCGCTGAATGTCGAGTTGGGTCGCGCGCTTGTTGATGGACTTAATCGCGCGGCTGCCGACAGGTCGACACGAGTGATTATTTTGACAGGCGCGGGTCGCGGTTTCTGCGCCGGAGGAGATCTGGCCGTGCTTCGCGACGCGCGTTCGCGCAATGCCGGCCATGAACTCGAAGGCCTATTGCGCGCGGGGAAAGAGATCGCAATGGCCATTTGCACCATGCCGAAACCGGTGATCGCCGCGGTGAATGGCCCAGCGGCAGGCGCTGGGATGAATCTGGCTCTGGCGTGCGATCTTCGCATCGCGTCCGATCAAGCGACCTTTGGCGAGACTTTCACGCGAGTGGGCCTGTTCCCGGATTTCGGCGGGACGTATTTTCTGCCGAGGATTGTCGGCGTGGCCAAGGCTGCGGAGTTGTTTTACACGGCGGAAATGATTTCCGCGGCTGAGGCGGAGCGGCTGGGAATCGTGAATCGGGTTGTGCCGGAGGAAAAGTTCGCGGAGGAAGCAAAAAAGTTTGCCGCGCAATTGGCTGCCGGCCCTCCGATGGCGATTCGCGCGATCAAGCAGGTTTTAATTGGTGCTGAACGCGAGGAGTTGGAGCGCGCGCTCGACGCGGAAATCGAGCAGCAAGTGGAATGCTTCCTTTCGGCTGACTGTGCAGAAGGACTCGATGCGTTCTTCGCGAAGCGCGAGCCGCAGTTTCGCGGGAGCTGAAGGAACAAGTTTTTATCTTAAATAAGCTCTGGTGACCGGACGATCCCGGGAGGAGATGGAGCAATGCCTGCAACACGAATCGCAACTTTTGACGACTGGGTGGATTTATTCGGCTCCTGGCGCAAAGAAATTGGCGTGAACTATGCCGAAATTGAGAATTATAAATTCGAAGCGAAATTCGGCCCGATCCGCTCGAACGAAATCGAATTCGGCGCGTTCAAGGGCCGTTCAAAGTGGCAGAAAGTCCTCGAAATTCCAGACCAGCGGATACGCGACGGCCTGATGAATCTGATCATTTATCAGGGAGACACGGAGTTCGCATCGGTTGAGCAACAGCGCCATCTTTTTGAGGCATGCCCGAGCGAGCACGACCGCAAATCACTCTGCCGCGTGGTGACCGAAGAAATGCGCCACGGCTGGCAAATGTGCACGCTGCTGATTTCGCATTTCGGCTATGGCGGGCGCGTGGAAGCGCAAAAAATGCTGGAGCGGCGCGCGTTCGAGCAGAAGCGCCTGCTGGGCGCGTTTAACCAGGACGTGCGTAACTGGCTCGACTTCTTCACATACACTGATTTCGTGGACCGCGACGGAAAATTCCAGCTCACGATGCTGAGCTACTCAGGCTTCGCGCCGCTGGCGCAGTCGATGATTCCCATGTTGCGCGAGGAATCTTTTCACCTGGGCACGGGCCACGATGGGATCAAGCGCATCGTGAAGGCCGGCGTGGTTCCTCTAACTGTAGTGCAGAAATACGTCAACAAATGGATTCCCGTGAGCAACGATCTTTTCGGCGTCGATCAGTCGAGTTCGGCGCACTGGTTTTATGTTTGGGGCCTCAAGGGACGTTACGACGAAGCACAGAATCAGCAAGCCGCCGACCTAGGCCACATGAACGAGCATAATCGCAATCTTTATTACGCGGAGTGCTTGAAATTGATCGAGCAAATCAACAAGCACGTCCCTGCAGGTAAGACTCCGCTTTACGTTCCTGATCCAAAGTTCAATCGCCATATCGGCGAATTTGCGAATCAACCGTACAGCGTCTCGGGTGAATTGCTGTCACCTGCGAAATATGCGGAGCACATGAAAGAAGTATTTCCGCAGGAAGAAGACTTGAAGCTCATCAGCGACATTCAGAGCACGGAGCCGAAGTGGATCGCGCCGAAGGGCTCGATGGAGTAATGTGGGGAGTAGTCCCGCGCATTTTAAAACGATTGACATGCTAGCCCTGGAAAGCGTTCGCGTACGCACCGAAGGCCGCATTGCGCGGATCGTGCTCGAGCGTCCGCCTTTGAACGTGATGAATATCGCGATGATGCGCGAGATCAACGCAGTGATTGAAGAACTGGGCCCAGAAATGGATGTTCTGGTTTTTCAGGGAGCAGGAGAAAAGGGTTTTTCGGCGGGCGCGGAAGTCTCAGATCATGCGCCAGAGCGCGTCGAGGATATGCTCCACGCCTTTCACGGAATCTTCCGCGAAATATGGAACAGCCGGTTTATCACTATTGCCGCCGTGCACGGGTGCTGCCTGGGAGGCGGCTGCGAACTGGCGACGTTCTGCGATTTCGTCGTCGCAACAGAATCGGCGAAATTCGGCCAGCCCGAAATCAAGCTCGGCTGCTTTCCGCCCATGGCGATGGTCACGTTTCCGAAGCTGGTCGGGATGCGCGCGGCCGTGGATCTGATATTGAGCGGCCGAACGATTTCCGCGCGCGAAGCGCAACGCCTTGGACTTATTTCACGGGTGGTTGCGGACGGAGAGTTGGAGAACACTGTTGCAGCCTTGCTCGAAGAGCTCGGCGCGCTCAGTCCTGCCGTTTTGGGAATGGCGCGGCGTACATTGTGGAAAACGGCGGGATTCGATTTTGAGCGGAGCCTGGAAACCGTCGAGGAAGTTTACTTGCGGGACCTGATCCATACCGAGGATGCGCAGGAAGGCATTCGCGCGTTCCTTGAAAAACGTACTCCCGTCTGGCAGGGAAGATGATAGGTATCGCGCTGTCAGAGCAGGACGCACGATGGAGAATTGCGGTGGAGAAAAATGCCTGAAGACTTGTTCGCGAATCTGGAGATTGCGCCCACCGAAGTGAAACAACAGCTCGACCGGGGCGAGAAATTGTTTTTTGTCGACGTGCGTGAGTCGTGGGAATACCAGCTCTGCCATATCGAAGGTTCAAAACTGATTCCGCTGGGGCAGATCCCCGCAAGCCTGGCCGAATTCGAAGCAGCGGATACCGTCATACTTTTCTGTCATAGCGGCCGGCGTAGTCTCGATGCCGCGGCGTGGTTGCGTTCCCAAGGAGTTTCCGGAGCGCGCTCGATGGCGGGCGGGATTGACCGATGGTCGCAGGAAATCGATCCGCGCGTGCCGCGTTACTGAAAGGCGAACAAGAATGGCGAAAACAAAAATTAAATTCTGGCACAAGCCGACATGAACCTCCTGCCGCAAAGCAAGAGGTCTCTTGCTCGAACGCGGGGTTGAACTGGAACTAAGGGATCTGGCTCAAGATCGTTTGACGGTCGCGGAACTGGACAAGCTAATCGGCGAACGGGATTACCGATTGTTCTTGAACACGCGAAATGAGCTGTATCGTCAGCGGAATATGAAGGAAAATCCGCCCTCGCGCGCGGACGCTTTGAAAATGATGGCTGCGGAGCCGAATCTGATTCGCAGGCCCGTGGTAATTTCCGGGAAACAAATCGTGCTGGGGTACGACGAAGAAGCGCTGAAGAAGCTCGCCTAGGAGACGTGGTGAACAAAGAACTCATGCGCTTGCGCGTCAATGGCGAAGAGCGCGAAATCGCCATCGCGCCGAATCGGCTCGTACTGGATGCGCTACGTGAAGATCTTGGCCTCACTGGTTCGAAGCGGGGCTGCGACGATTCGAGTTGCGGCTGCTGCGCGGTGCTCATCGACGGAACGCCAATGCTTTCCTGCGTCGCGCTCGCAGCCAGCTACGAAGGGCGCGAAATCACGACGGTCGAGGGACTCGGCGGCCCAGGTGAACTTGATCCCGTGCAGGAAGGCTATGCGGAAATGGGCGGCGCGCAATGCGGCTATTGCACGCCAGGGTTCATGATTGCCACAAAGGCCCTGCTCGACCGCAATCCAGAGCCTTCCATGGACGAGATTCGCGAAGCGCTCTCCGGCAATCTCTGCCGCTGCACCGGCTACATGCAAATCTACGAGTCCGTGAAATACGCGATTGAAAAGCTGCGAACGAAGTCCGCGGCGCATGTTCCGGCGACCCACTGACCATGGCGAAAAATACCAACGGCTTCAGCATCATCGGCAAGCCTATGGCGATGACGGATGCTCGCGCCAAAGTCACGGGCCTTGGCAAGTATGCGGACGATCTTTCCGTTCCTGGAATGCTGATCGGGAAAATCCTGCATTCACCCCATGCACATGCGCGCATCCGTTCGATCGATACTTCGCAAGCCGAAGCGCTCGCGGGCGTCAAAGTAACGGCGACTGGCGAAGACGCGCGCAATCCTTATGGCATTTTGCCGATTGGTCACGACGAGCGGGCTTTCGCGCTTGGCAAGGCTCTCTACATCGGCGACAACATCGCTGCTGTGGCAGCGGCAACTCCGGAAATCGCCGAGCAGGCGCTCGATTTGATTCGCGTCGACTACGAGCAATTGCCTGCGTGGTTCGATCCCGAACAATCCATGAAAGCGGCCTCGAACTGGATCAATGAAGAGCGGCCGCAAAATATCGAAAAGGAATATCACCACGTATTCGGTGATCCGGTGAAAGGTTTTGGCGAGGCGGATTTCGTTGCGGAAGAGCGTTATTACGCTGGCGAAGTCAATCAGGCTGCCATGGAGCCGCACGCAACGCTCGCGGTTTGGGAACCGGATGAGCGCCTGACGGTTCATTCCTCCACGCAAGTGCCGTTCTACCTCCATCGCACCATCGCAGCAGTTTGCGAAATGCCGATGAGCCAGATTCGAGTAATCAAGCCGCTGATCGGCGGCGGCTTCGGCGGCAAGAGCGAAATTATTCCTCTTGAAGTTGCCGCGTGCGTGCTTGCGAAAAAATCGCGCAAGCCCGTGAAGATCACGTATACGCGCGAGGAAGTGTTCCTGGCGCATCGCGGCCGGCCAATCACTATCGTTTATTTGAAAGTGGGGATGACTCGCGCGGGGAAGATTACCGCGGTGCAAGCGCGTGTGATTCAAGACGGCGGCGCGTACTGCGGCTATGGCCCGGTGACGGTGCTCTATTCGGGCGCGCTGCTCGGAGCGATTTACGATATCGCGAATGTGCAATACGACGGTTTTCGCGTGCTCACGAATAAGCCTGCGTGTGGCGCAATGCGCGGCCACGGCACAGTTAACGTTCGTTTCGCGTTCGAGTCGATCCTTGACCAGTTAGCGTATCAGGCCGGACTTGATCCTCTCGAAGTTCGCAGGCGAAATTTGCTGAAGGCACCATGCATTACGGCGAATTCGCTTCGCGTCACAAGCTACGGCTTGCCGGAATGCGTCGAGAAAGTTTTTGAGCGTTCGGGTTGGGCGGAGAAGAAAGGCAAGCTGCCCTATGGCAAGGGCGTGGGTATGGCGTGCAGCCATTACGTCAGCGGCGCGGCGAATCCTATCATTCGCTCGAACATGCCGCACACGACCGTGCACATCAAAATTGATCGCGACGCGGCGGTCACCGTTTACACGGGCGCTTCCGAGATCGGCCAGGGTTCGGACACGATGCAGGTACAAATTGCCGCGGAGGTTCTTGGCGTCACCGCGGATCGCATCAAGCTGATCGCGGCCGATACGGAACTTACGCCGATTGACCTTGGCAGTTATTCGAGCCGCGTAACGTTCATGGCCGGCAACGCGTGCCTGAATGCGGCGAAAGATATGCGCGACCAAATTGTCGCGGCGGTAGCAAAGAAGTTCGGCTGCGCGGCGGAAGATTTCGAAGCGAAAAATGGACGCATGTCGCACACGAGCGATGCGAGCAAGAGTTTTTCGTTCGACGAAGCAGTTGCCGTCGCACTCGAATTTCACGGAGCGCTGTCGGCTCGCGGCACTTACGCGCCTCCCGAAACGGCGCGCGGCGGAAAATTCAAGGGCGCTGGCGTGGGTCCTTCACCGGCGTACAGCTACAGCGCGCAAGTTGCGGAAGTCACCGTCGATCCAGAAACGGGCCACGTTCACGTCGATAAAATTGTCGCGGCGCACGACTGCGGCAAAGCGCTGAATCCCCTTACAGTCGAAGGGCAGATCGAGGGATCGGTTTATATGGGGTTTGGACAGGCGCTGCAGGAAGACATGATCTGGAAAGATGGCCGCCTGATGAATCCATCGTTGCTCGAATATCGCATTCCCGCAACGAAAGAGAATCCGGAGATTGAGTCGATTATAGTCGAGAGTATCGATCCGGAAGGCCCATTTGGCGCGAAAGAGGCCGGCGAAGGCTCGCTCGCGGCAACGATACCAGCGATTGCGAATGCGATTTTCGACGCCGTCGGCGTACGCATCAACTCGATTCCTATCACGCCGGATAAGATCCTGGACGCATTGCGCGAAAAACAGAAGTCGGCGGGTGGCAATGGATCAAATGCTCCGAAGAAGGCATCGCTTGCCGGGAGCCCTCGATGACGCTTCCTGCATTTCACGTTCTGCAGCCGCGCACGGTCGCCGACGCGGTCAACATGCTGGATCAACACGGCTCCGATGCGATGGTGATTGCGGGCGGCACCGACGTGATTCCCAACTTGCAGATGCGGCTTTTTACGCCGCGTGTGTTAGTGGACGTGAAACTCCTGCGAGAATTGGCGACGATAGATTTTTCACCGCGCGACGGCTTGCGCATTGGCTCGACAGCCACGCTGACCAATATTCTCGATACACCATGGCTCCGCGAGAAATTTCCGGTGCTTGCGAGCGCAATTGGCACAGTTGCGGGCCCGCTGCAGCGCAACATGGGGACGATCGGCGGCAACCTGTGCCTGGAAACGCGCTGTCGCTGGTACAACCAATCGCATTTCTGGCGTCAGTCGCTTGGTGGCTGCTTGAAAAAAGACGGCGACATCTGCCACGTCGCGCCTGGCGGAAACTTTTGCTGGGCCGCGTGGTCAGGCGACTCCGCGCCCGCATTTTTGACACTCGACGCAGAACTGGAAATCGCCGGTCGTTCGGGAACGCGGCGTGTTGCCCTGCGCGATTTCTATAAGAATGACGGCATGGATCGCATCGCCCTGGCGCGCAACGAATTGGTCACCGCCGTTCACGTGCCTGCGCGTATGGCCGGCCGCTGCGGCGTGTATCACAAGTTGCGCGTGCGGGACTCGATCGACTACCCGCTCGCTGGCGTAGCCGTAGCGATGGAGGTCGACTCTGCCGGTATTTGCAAAGATGCGCGCGTCGCTCTCTCAGCTGT
This sequence comes from Candidatus Angelobacter sp., assembly GCA_035606955.1. Lineage (GTDB taxonomy): Bacteria > Acidobacteriota > Terriglobia > Acidiferrales > UBA7541 > DAHUXN01. The sequence continues at coordinate 16,659 of DATNDO010000043.1, read as the reverse complement.
GAATCCGGCTCCGATGTTGGTGATGCAAGCAAGCGAATCGCTCATTGGCCGGAAATGGTCGCTGGAGCTCGCGGAGCGCGTCGCGCACGCCGCAATTCAGACGGGCAAGCCGCTGACGACTTCCGGTTCGACGCCGGTATATCGTCGTGACATGGTGCGCGTGTTTACGCGACGCGCGCTCGAAGACACTTGGAGAAATGGCCACGGGAAAGCATAGGCCGCGCCGCCGTTGGTCCAAATTTTAAGGAGGAATGGCTTGCCATCCGATTCGGGCGCTGTAATCGACATTCATATTCACATTCAGCCTTTGCACATGTTCAAGCCGCATGCTCTAGCGTTGATTCAAAAAGGCCGCAAAGATTACCCCGAAGTGCAAAAATATTCCGCAGATCCAAAGCTGTTCCTGCAATTTCTGGATGAAGCTGGAATCGAACGCGCGGGCTTGATTAATTACGTGAGTCCAGACGTGATTGGTTTTCCGCCTGAAGTGAATGACTGGATCGCGAAATACTGTTCCGCCGATCCGAAGCGGTTGCTCGCATTTGGTTCCGTGCACCCAAAATATGTGCCCGATGCAGGAGCGGAAGTCGATCGGCTGGCGAAATTGGGCATTCGCGGGCTTAAAGTTCATCCTTCGCATCAACTATTCGCGCCAAACGCCTATCGTGATGGGCTTGGTCCGCTTGCGAGCATGTATGACCGAGCGCAGGCGCACGGCATGCCGGTGATGATCCACACGGGCACTTCGATTTTCCCCGGCGCGCGCAACGTATACGCCCAGCCGATGCTCGCCGACGATGTTGCTATCGACTTTCCGAAACTCGTTATCATTCTGGCTCACGGCGGCCGGCCGCTCTGGATGAACGAAGCATTTTTTCTGGTTCGCCGTCATCCGAATATGTACATGGATATTTCGGGCATTCCGCCGCACCGCCTGATGGAATCCTTTCCGCGCATCGATGAGATCGCCGACAAGGTTCTTTGGGGAACTGACTGGCCGGGTCCTGGCGTGCCCGGAATTCGTGGCAATATGGAAAAATTCCGCGCGTTGCCGATTTCCGCCGAGGCGCAGCGCAAAATTCTGTACGACAACGCTGCCCGGCTGTTTCCGCCGCACGCGTAACGCCACACGCTTTTCGCGCCAAAATCATCCGAAGGAGAACGAATGGAGATCAAGACTGTGGCAATCATTGGCGCGGGGACGATGGGACGCGGAATTGCATACTGCTCCGCGCTCGCCGGCTACCGAACGATTCTCGAAGACATGTCGCCATCGATGCAGGAGCAAGGCATCGAATATATTCGTCGCGCATTCGATGAAGGAATCGCGCGAGGGAAGGCCACCGAGGAGCAAAAGCAGCAATCGCTTGCGCATATCGTCACGTCCGGTTCAGTGCAAGACGCCTGCCGCGAAGCGGATCTGGTTATTGAGGCCGTTCCCGAAGAGATGGAAGTGAAGCTCGAGATTTTCACCATTCTCGACAAATTCGCCAAGCCGGGCGCGATTTTTGCCAGCAATACGTCCTCGCTTTCGATTACGGAAATGGCTGCAATCACTTTCCGCGCCGAGAATTGCATCGGCATGCATTTTTTTAATCCTGTTCAGAAAATGAAACTGCTGGAAATTGTGCGTGGCCTAGAAACTTCGGAAACAACTGTCGCGGCCTGCGCAGAAGCGGGACGCCGCATGGGGAAAGAAGTCGTGGTGGTGCGCGAGTCGCCGGGTTTCGTCACCAGCCGCATAAATGCGATGATCGGCAACGAAGCGTTTTACATGTTGCAGGAGGGGATTGCCAGCGCGGCGGATATTGACAAGGCGTTGAAGCTCGGACTCAACCATCCGATGGGGCCGTTTGAGCTGGTCGATCTGGTGGGACTCGACGTGCGATTGAGCATTCTTCAGCATTTGCATCGCACGCTGGGCGACAAATATCGCCCGTGCCCGTTGATTGAACAATATGTGAAGGCCGGGCGCTTGGGACGTAAATCGGGTCGCGGTGTTTTCGAGTACAAGGATGCGGCGGCAAAGCAGAAAGCGTAGGAGTTTCTTGGTGTTCAGCTATGAGCGAAATTGCGGACAAGATCGTTTTGCTGCAGGATGACTTGACCGAGGCGGATGTGGACGCAATCGTCAACGCCGCGAACAACGATTTGCAGCTCGGAGGCGGCGTGGCGGGAGCGATTCGGCGCAAGGGTGGCGAGCAGATTCAGCGCGAATGCGACGCCATCGGTTCAATTCCCGTGGGCGGCGCGGCCATCACGTCTGGCGGACGGCTGAGAGCGCGTCACGTGATTCACGCAGCCAGCATGCAGCTGGGCGGCGTGACAACGGAACGAGCATTGCGCAGCTCGACAGCCCATGCGCTTCGCATTGCCGCGCAAAATAACCTCAAGACAATCGCGTTTCCAGCCGTCGGCACTGGCATTGCCGGTTTCCCGACGCGCGAGTGTGCTGAAATCATGCTCGCCGAGGCGCAAAAGCATCTGCAAGGTGCGACTTCTCTCGAACAAGTGCAATTTGTTCTCTTTGACAAACAGTCCCTCGAACTATTCGAGCAGGTGTGGAAAGAGACAAAAAGGAAGCAAAGCAAAGGGGCATAACGCGTTGCCCCGCTTTGCTAAGGTTTCGAGGGTTTGTCTTCCGGCTTGGTGGTAGCGGCTTGCGTGCTGCCTGCCGCAGTGTACGGCGACTTCATGTACTTTTCGGCTTCCTGTTGCGCACCCCCTGTGTTGTCCTTTAATTCTTCGGCTTTCTGATATTCGTTGATGGCGCGCTCGCGCGAGCCGGTCAGGTCAAAAATCTTTCCAAGATAAATGTGGCTCCAGACTTCAACCCACTTGTAACTGGAATCGAGATCGCCATCGAGCGCGTTACGGAAGGAATCCGCGGACGCCGAATAATTTTTCTGATAGAAATACGACTCACCAATCCGGAAATCCGCCAGGGAGTTGTTCGCTTGCAAGGCCAGCGCTTCCTGGTATTGCTGGATCGCTTCCTGGAAGTTTCCCTGGGCCGCGAGCCCTTCACCGCGCGCGATAAGAGCACGTACATGCAGCTGGGGGCTTGATTTCAGAATATCGTTCTCCGGGTCGATCGAGATGCCATCGGGCTTCGGCCTTCCGAACGTTTCCAGGTCAAACGGAGTACTCGTTCCGATCACTTGTACCGTTTTCGTGACGGGATTTCCTTCCGTATTCACGCGGAGCTCGACCGGCATGTTGAAAGTTTCAAGCGGCTGCGTGACTTTGCCGACGACTTTGAAACCCTTCGGTGTTCGGTAAACGATGTACTCCAACTTGAATTCCGGAATGCCGGTGGAATTGAGCCACTGAGAAAAAAACGCAGTTAGATTCAGATGCGGTTGGCCGGTCTTACGCGGCGGCATATGGGCTTCGGCTGCTTTTTCGAAATCCTCGATGCTTGCGGGTTTTTCGACGTGCGCCGTGTAGAAGTCGTGGAGCACTGAATTGAAAGCTGCGTCGCCCATGGATGTCCGCAACATGTGAAATACCATGGCGCCTTTATCCACCACGATCGACTCATACTGCTGCGAATACGGCTGCAAATCCTGCGCCTGCGCAATGGGCGTGGCGCCTTCGAACATCACCGAGCCTATGGCGTAATTGGTCAATTCGCGGCGAAAACCCTGCTCGCCCTGCGAATGCTCGATGTACATTGCGGCCACGTATTGCGCCAACCCGCCGGTGACCCAAGCGTCACCCGGCGATGCGGGCAGCACCTGATTGCCCCACCACTGCTGGGCGGACAAGTGCGCGAGTTCGTTTTGATTTACCGTAGTGCCCCAGTCGCGCACGCTGAGCAGCAGCAATCCCGGAGCCGAGAAACCGTCGACCGTGCCGTCGGGCAATTGCGCCAGCGTGACACTGGGCGACGGCAATGGACCGAATTCGTTCGAGTAATAGGTTAGAACGTTGGCAAGCTCATCGCCGTAGCGCGCAGCCGTGGCGCTTGCCGCCGGCGGCGCGAACACGGAAATATTCAAGCCCTGCGCCTGCACTGGCGCCAGTTGTAAATTTCCCGCGACAAACGTCCCCACCGGCGCAGCGTCCTTGCAATTAAAGGTGTATACCGACCGGCCAGACTCTCCGGGTTTTTCGGCGGGCAGCGAATTCGGCGTGGAGGATTGCCCTGTGCCGGTGACCGCAAAACTGTCGGGGACGGTGATTTGAAACGTGGCCGTGTAGCGGTTCGACGGATAATTCGTCAGCGGAAACCACCGCGCGGGCAACAGCAGGTACGCGGAATTCTTGTCGATCCATGCGAAACGGACGTCTTTCGTCGGGCTGTCGTCGTCATTCGCGAAGGCGCCCGAATAATCGAAAATCAGCGTGACGTGCATCCCAGGCTGCGCCATGGAGGGAAGCGTCACTTCGAGATCGAGCGGGTTGAACGAGTCACGCTGAAAATCAAGTTTCCGGCCGTCAGTCGCGAGCTTCACCGCGTCCACGTGCAGATCAGGATGCAATTCAACCAGGATGGTTCGCGAGGCCGTTTTCGCCACGAGTTCGACTTTTGCCTCGGCCGTCAAATTCTGTTCAGCCGGGTGCAATGCCGCGTTGACCTCGTAATGCACAGCCTGGAAATCGAATTTAGGAAGCTGCGTCTGCCCACGCGATAAACCGGTGTCTAGGCCGAGCAGCAAGAGCAGGAATGCGAACTGAAAAGCTCGAGGGTGTCGGGCAATGCTTGTTTTTAATGTCATGTATCGTCCGCTCATTAGAGTACCAAAACGAGCCTGCTAGTTGCCTGTTCTTAAAAAGATTAGAGCATTCTCGCGATGACTTCGGCGGCCCGCTCGATCGCGCCGCCAGGGCCCAGCTTTAGCCTCACTTCCGCAAGATCGTGCTTCTGTTGCGCGCGCGCCTCTGGCGAATCCAGCAACAGACGAACCTCGCGTTCCAGGGCCTCGGCCGTAAATTTGTCCTGGATCAGTTCCGGCACTACTTGCCGACCCGAAATTAGATTCACCATAGCGAATAAAGGAGTCAGCACAAGGCGCCGCGCAATCGCCGCCGTGACTTTCGAAAGCCGGTATACGACCACCATCGGCGCGCCGAGGAGCGCGGCTTCAACGGTTGCCGTTCCGCTCGACACGATGGCGCAGTCAGCCGCTGCGAGCGCATCGTAAACCGCACCTGTAACGGGCGTTACGCGCAAGTCGGGCCGACTGTACGAGTCGAAAATATGTGCATTGAGCCCCGAAGCCACCACCAGTACAAACTGCACCAGAATGTTTTTTTGCAGCCGCGCGCAGGCCTCCGCAATAATCGGCATGCTCCGTCGGATTTCGCTGGGACGGCTTCCGGGCAATAGTGCGACGATTGGGCGCTTCGCATCCAGGCCGAATCGCGCGGCGAATTGCTCGGGCGTCATTTGCGGGTGGACTGCGTCGACCAGAGGATGTCCGACGAAATTCACCGCCACGCCGGCTTTGCGATAAATCTCTTCCTCGAAAGGGAAAATCACGAGGACGCGCTCGAACCGGCGTTGAATCCAGCGCATGCGACGCGGCCTCCAAGCCCAAATCTGAGGGCTGATGAAATAAACGATTCGAATGCCGTGCTTCTTCAATCGACGCGCCAGGCCAAAATTGAATCCGGGCGAATCCACGGTGATCGCGAGGGCCGGTTTGCGGCGCACCGCTTCGCGTTCCAATTTACGCCACGCGCGCCAGACAGCGGGCAGCCGGTGCAGCACTTCCGTAATCCCGACGACGGCGATTTCCGACGCGTCCGCGACAATCTCCACGCCTGCTTCGCGCATCTTCGGGCCACCCATGCCGAAAAAATGCGCGCTCGTCCGCGCCTGCAGTGCGCGCGCCAGTTGCGCAGCATACATGTCGCCGGAGGCTTCGCCCGCAGAGATGAGAATTTCCGGCGGAGCTGTCATGCAGTGGACTCAAGGCATACGGTGGGCAGAATGTTCGCGGGCGGGAGAGGAATCCATTTTGCGTGGCGTCTCAGCACTGGCGGCGCCGCGGCCTAATCACTTGCCGGCAGAGGCGAGCCGGCGCGCACACCGCCAGAAACTGGCAAACGAAGTTCCTGGTCTTTGTATTGGAGCTGATAGAGGCGGTAATAAATCCCGCGGCGCGCGAGCAGTTCCTGGTGCGTGCCTTCTTCGCGCAGCCTGCTCTTGTGAAACACAAGTATCCGGTCAGCGTGTTGAATTGTGCTGAGGCGATGCGCAATCACCAGAGCGGTGCGTCCGGCCAACAAGCGGTCCAGCGCCTCGCGGATCAGAGATTCCGTCTGGGTGTCGACGCTCGACGTCGCTTCGTCGAGGATTAAGAATTGCGGGTTGTGCGCCAGGGCGCGGGCGAAGCTGATGAGCTGGCGTTGTCCCACTGAAAGCGTGGCGCCGCGCTCGGTCACTTCGGTGGCCATTCCATGCGGCAGGGAATCGATGAAAGGACCAAGGCCCACTTCGCGCAAAGACTGCTCCACTACGGCGGGCGTGATCGATGCGGTTCCCAGACGCACATTCGATTCGATTGTCCCGCTGAAAAGGAACGGATCCTGCAACACAATTCCGAACAGGCGCCGCAAATTCTGGAGGTCGAGTTCGCGAATATTCACTCCGTCGAGCAAGATTTCGCCGCGCTGAATGTCGTAGAAGCGCAAGAGTAATTGAATAACCGTGGTTTTGCCTGCACCGGTATGCCCGGCGATGGCGATACTCTGCCCGGGCGCAACGCGGAACGACACGTCGCGCAACACCCAATCTTCTTCGCGGGGATTCTCGCCGCCACGGTACGCGAACCACACATTGCGAAATTCAACTTCGCCTCGCGGCGCATTCAATGCCACCGGGCTTGCGGCGGATTGCACTGTCAGCGGCTCGTCAAGTAACTTGAAAATGCGCTCGGAAGCGGCCATCGCCGATTGCAAAATGTTGAATTTTTCGCTCAAGTCCTGAATGGGCGTGAAGAAACGTTGAGAATACATGTAGAACTTCACCACCACGCCGATGGTGACGGCGCCGACCAACACGCGCAATCCTCCGAACCAGAAAATCAACGCGTAGGCGCATGAGGATAGTAATTCAATAACGGGATAAAAGAATGCGTAGGACAGGATCGCTTTCTTGAAGGCGACATTGTACTCGCGATTCAGTTCCGCGAACTGCTCACGCGCTTTGCGCTCGCGATTGAAAAGCTGTATCACCGCCATGCCGCTGATGTGTTCCTGCAAGAACGAATTAATGCGCGCAACGGCAGTGCGGATTCGCCTGTTGGCGTCGCGAACGCTATTGCGGAAAATCCATGTGGCGCCGAACATCAGCGGCAGCACAGCAAACGCGGCGAATGCAAGCTTCCAATTCAAACTCAACATCCAGGCGACCGCGGCCACCAGAAAGAAGAAATCGTTGACCATGGCGACCACGCCCGCAGCGAACAAATCGTTCAGCGCGTCGACGTCCGTGGTAACACGCGTAACGAGGCGGCCGACCGGCGTACGGTCGAAAAAGCCCATCGGCAGGCGCTGCAGATGTTCGAAAATCTGCTTGCGCAAGTCGTACATTGTCTGCTGGCCCACGGACTGCATGATTCGCACTTGGCCGTATTGAAATACGAAACTGAGGACCAGCGCCGCCATCAATCCGAGCGATATCCACAGAATTCCGTGAAACGCAGCCACGACCGACATTTTGTGGGCCAGCGCAGGCGTGATGTATCGATCGATCGCCTCCTGGAATAGTTGCGGGCCGACCAGTTGCAACGGCGTGACGATAATGGTGAGCCCCAAGGCAAGGAACACCCGCCACTTGTACGGCTTCAAATATTGCAGCAGCCGCCGGGTCAGTTGCGCATCGTAGATGCGGCCCAGTTTTTCTTCTTCGTGATGCGTGCTCATTCTCTGGCCAACTCTTCTTCCAGCAATTGTTTTTGATACAGCTCGGCGTAATAACCGCCGACCCCCAACAATTCCTCGTGCGTACCCTTTTCGATGATTTGTCCGTCGCGCAACACGACGATCTGATCTGCGTCGCGAACCGTGGAACAGCGATGCGAAATCAAAATCGTTGTGCGTTGGCGCAATATGTCTTCGAGGCCCTGTAATATTTTTTCTTCGGTATCCGTATCGACGCTGGCAAACGCGTCATCAAGAATCAGAATTTTCGGATCGCGAATCAGCGCGCGCGCGAGCGTGGTTCGCTGCTTTTGGCCGCCGGAAAGCGTAATACCGCGCTCTCCGACAATCGTTTCATAACGGGCAGGGAAGTCCGAAATGTCGCCGGAGATGCTGGCGACGTGAGCTGCTTCCTCCACGGCATCGGGTCGAATTTCGTCAACGCCGAACGCGATGTTCTCGCGAATCGTCTCGCTGAACAGGAATGCATCCTGCGGCACAAAACCCACGGCGCGCCGTAGCTCGGCCAGCGGCCACTCGCGAATCGGCCTACCGTCGATGAACAAGCTTCCCGGCGGCGCTTCCCACAGTCGCGCGATCAGCACTGCCAAAGTCGTTTTGCCGCTGCCCGTCGGACCAACAATCGCGACCGTCGATCCCGCAGGGATGCGCAAATTGATATTTCGCAGCACAGGCTCATTCGCATTGCTGGATTCCGCAGGTCCGGCAGGCTTTGCTCCGTTGCCACTGCGCGTCGTTGGATAAGTGAATGTCAAATCGCGAAATTCGATTTCGCCGCGAATTGCGTTGCTCGTGGCGTTACGCGCGTCCGCGCGCACGGCGGAATCATTGATTGCCGGCGATGCATCCAGTATGTGATTCAACCGTCCCATGGACGCTGCGCCGCGTTGAAAAATATTTGTCACGAATCCCAGCGCGACCATGGGAAACACGAGTTGGCCCACAAAAGTATAGAACGCCGTCAGCGCTCCCAATGAGATGCGATTCTGGACGACCATGCGGCTGCCTTCCCATAGCACGAACACAATTGAGAAGCCGATGATCAATTGCAACGCCGGGAAAAACATGCTCCAGGCACGAATCATGCGAATGTTTTGGCCGACATATTGCCGATTGGCGTCGTCGAAAGATTCCACCTCCGCCGTTTCCTGGCCATACGCGCGCACGACGCGAATTCCGGTCAGATTTTCCTGTGCCTTGGCCGAGAGTGTTGCCAACATCGCTTGGATCTTTGCTTGCAGTTCGTGAATCACGGTGCCGAAATATCTGACGGTGATAAAGACAAAAGGAACCGGGAAGAGAACTTCCAGAGTAAGCAGCGGGGATATTTTCACCATCACCGCAATGGCCACGGCCATGCCCACCAGCGTAGTTGCGCTGTACATGATTCCCGGACCTAGAACCATGCGCACAGCGCTCAGATCGTTTGTGCAGCGCGACATTAATTCTCCCGTGCGATTGCGCACGTAATACTCCGGCTCCAACTGCACCAGCCGCGCCAGCAGATTGTTCCGCAGGTCGAACTCAATATCACGCGAGATGCCAATCAGGATCCAGCGCGACGCGAATGAGAAAACGCCCTTCACAACCACCGCGGCCACCAACAACAGGCAGAGGATCAGCAATGTGTGCCGGCTGCCGGGCTGATAGAAATAGATAATCGGTTTCAGAATGGTGTGCCACAGTGTCACGGTACCCGCGTGGGAGGACGCGGTCAGATTCGGCATCGGTTCCGGCGCTTTGGTCAGACAGTCCGTTATTACGCCGACAATCAAAGGCGGCAGCGCGCCGATCAAACCCATCACGAGGAGCGTAAGCAAACCGAAAACGGTCGCGCCCTTATAAGGCCCAAGGTACGGGACGAGCCGGCGCAGCTCTCTCCACGCGGTCGATTTTGGCTGCGACGCTTTCACTCCGGAAACGGTTTGTGCTACTGCGCTCATTTTTGGGATGTGTTGTCGATGGGCTCGAGCGTCGACACTTCGCCCATGAATTTATCGAAATTCCGATCCAGCATTTGATAACGCTTCGCTTCCGGGTTCCATCGCACTCCGTAAGTCACAACGTAGCCGCCTGCGGGTTTTTGCAGCGGCGTAAAGTACATGATCAGGCCCTTCTTGGCGTCTTGCTCATATTGCAGCCGCCAGCCATTCACCGGCGAGATCGGTTGGCCACCCAGGAATCCGGCTGGATTCTTGAAATGCTCGTCGCAAAGAAACACTTCCTTCCACGAATTCCCGCCCTCATTCTCGATGATTCCTACGCGCGTCAGCAGGTTCCCCGGAACAATTCCATCCGGCGGTTTCTTGATGCGGTTGACGACCAACGCTTCCTGCTTGCCGTTTTTCGCCAGATCACCGTAAGCGATTACTTCCGTTTCCGTGCCGAACAGTTTCTGCGTCACTTGATCCACTTCCGGTGGATATGAGGGCGCAGCTGGCTTCGCGGTGTCTTGTGAAATTGGATGCGTGCTGCCGCCGCAGGATGCGAGGAACAGGAATGCGCCACATGTCGCGAACAGGTAGAGTCGTCGCATCATTCTCCTCGAAGAGTTTAGAACGTCGCTTGTCTGTAGACACGCGCCCACTTGCGCGCCGCAACCAATGATTCAACCCCTCAGAATCGGCTCCAGCCAGTGAAAGGGCAGCGAAGAGATTCTAGCGTGTGCGCGCTCTTGACGGAAGCGCCGCATTAGCGCGCGGCGAGGATTTCCTCCATCCGCGCCTCAAAATTCTCTTCGCCTTCCGACCATAGTCGATAGCGCTCCACCGGCAGCGCGGATTCGATTCGCTCCATCCAATTGTAGAGCTTGCGGATGTTCTCGCGCGTTTTCTCGTGATAGGCGCGCAAGTTTTCCGGCTGGGACATTAAAGCGACAAAGTTCGCTTCGCTCGGATGCTCAAGACGTCGTTCCCGCGCGCCCGCAAAACCGAGCAAGCCTGCATGTCCGGTAAAAACATGCTCGAAGCCGGCATCCACCAAAAAATGTCCCTGCTCTCGCGAAAGGCCGTCGTCGAATTCGTCGCCGTAACAATTAATTGCCAAAGGTTCAGGCCTTAATTCCCAACGATTGCCACGCGCGTCGTACATCCACAAATCCCACCATGCCTGCGTTTCGTACGAGGAATCACTGTGCACATGTTCGCTGGCAAGGTCGATGAGCACCTGTGCATCGTATTCGCCCGAGCGCAAATCTTGCTCCAGGATTGGAGTTTCCGCGGTGTCGACCGCTCGAATGACAAGTTCACTAAAGCCCGGACGTTCCACCGAAACAGGAACTGTCTGCAGGAATTCTTTCCAGCGGTCCAACAGGGTTTCCGCGGAAAAATCCCGCACCCAGATGCTCGCGTATGCGCGATTGGCCATGGGCAACATTATACCGGATACGAGGACAACGATTTAAATGTGGGACATTGCGGAGCCTACGGAGCGGGCAGTTACTTCTTTTCTGGCGGTTTTTTCCCTGTGCCGACTTCCGAGGAAAGGCCCAAGAGCCGCTGGCGCAGAGTTTCGCCCAGTCCTGCAAATACATCGGAGCAAGTATCGCGCAAGCGCTCTTCCGCAGCTCCGGAGAGAGTTTCGAGCACGGCTTTCGAGTGTTGGCCAAGCGTCGTGGCCGATGCGAGGAGCCAAGAGTTCGAAGTATTTTCGAGACGTTCCTTATACTGCTCGATCGATTTCTCAACGGAGCCTTTCATCTGCTCGAGCCATGCCGCTTGTTCCGCTTCGCGTCTGGCATAGAACGCTTCAACGAGCGGCTTCAACTGTTCTTCCAGATGCCGCCGCGCCAGCGTCGCGCCCTGCACCATTCTTTCTTCGAGATGCGCGTCGAACTCGCCCAATGCTTTGTCCGCGCCCTGCTTCATGCCTGCCTGAGTTTGCTCGGCGGAAATTTTCGCTGCTTCTTCGAACTGCACCAGGCTTTCACTGGTGATGCGGCGAAGCTCATCCGTCGCGCTCGCGGCCACTGTTCTTGCGGTCACTTCCAATTGCTCGCGGGTGCGATCCTTGATTTCCTTGGCGTCTTCTTCGATCAGGCCTTGAGCATGCTCCACGTAGCTGCGGCTGTAGTGGTCGAGCTCGGCGCCGAACATTCGCGAAACTTCGGCCGCGCGCTCGCGCATTCCGCCGGTGGACTGGTCCATCATCTTCTCGAGCGTAGCCTGCATGCTGGTTTGGGCTTTCTTCTGATACCACTCGGCTGCTTTATAGAGCGCCTCGAACGTGGAATGCGTCGCGTCCGTGGTCTTGGTCTCGAGTTCTTCCTCCACTCGAGTCAGCGCGGCGCGGCAAGTCTGCTCAAATTCAGCCGGCAATTCTGCGCTCTGCTGGCGCATGCGCTCGAGCGAGGCGGTCAGCGCCTGTTCGGAAACTTCATGCATTTGCGTGCGGAACTGATGGAGAGCATCCTGGGCGTGCTGGTTCGCGTTCGCAAGTTGTTCACTCGACTGACGCGCGCGTTCGTATTGTGGCGCGAGCTGCTCTTCCACTTGTTGAGCCAGCCGCTTCAGCGCGCTGTCAGCCACGTCATTGATGGGTCCTTCGAGTTCGCCAGCCTTCTTCTGAATCACATCGTCGACGCGACGGTTCAGCTCGGCCGTCTGCGACTCCAGCAATCCATCGAGATGCTTTTGTGCTTCGTCGTAAGCCGCGCGCGACATCGCTTCCATCTTCGCGGAAGTTTCCTCGGCGCGCTGCACGGCCTCGTCCGCTTTGCCGATCACGGCCTCGGCACGCGTGCGCTCCTGTTCGAGTCCGGAGCACAGCGTCTCCAGATTTTTCTGCGCTTCGGAAGCCGCTTCGTCGAGCAATCCTCGCAGTGATGCGCTTCTCGCGGATATTTCCTGTTCGGCTCGCGCCGTAGCTGCTTGAGAAATCTGATTCAACTGCTCGCTCATTTGCGCCGACGCGCCGGTGAGAGCCTGATCGAATTGTTCGCGCCACTTCCGCGAGGCCGCTGCCGATTCCGCGCTCAGATTCTCGCGCGATTGCGCTTGGAGCTTGCTCGCGGCGTCTTCAATTTCTTTGCGCCATGCCGCCAGCCGAGCCTCTCCCGCCTCATCCAACTGTCGAAGGACCTCTTCGGTGGGCGCGACGACCGTTGCGGAAGCGCCGGCAATCGGCAAATTGGCTGTGGCTTTTTCGACTGCGTGCTGCACCGATTGCTTTACAGCTTGTTCCACGGTTTGCTGCACGCTTTGTTGTATCGTTTGTTCGGCCAGCTTCGCCGCGGATTTTTCCACCACGCGTTCGACGGCCGCGCGCACTTGCGCGTCCAATTCTTCCGGTTTCGGAGCAGACGATTTTTGCGCTTGCTCGAATGCGGCGAGCGCGTTTTGCACGACCTGCTGCGTCGCTTTCTCCACGAGCTGCTGCAACGATCCTTGCACGGCGTTTTGCACCGCGCTGTGAACCGTCGCCTGCACGGAGGTCTCCGTGGTTTTTGTTACCGACTGCTCGACGGCGTCGTTTACAGCGGTGCGAACGTGCGCTTCCACTTGCTCGCGCGCGGTGCGCACTTCCTGCGCCACTGCTCCTGCCGCGTCGCTTTGCATTGTGCGCCGCAAGTGCTGCTTTGCTTCCGCGAGCAGCCGCGCCATCTGGCGCGCGGCGGACATTGTGTCCTCTGCTTGCGCCGGCCCGGGCAGCACGCGTACTTTGTCTTCCGGAGGCTCACTGGATGCACTTGCACGCGGTTCCATCTCGATTACCGGCGTTTCTGGCGCGGTACGCGCGTGGCTCGGGGGCTCCTTTGCCGACTTCGCCGGCGGAACCGGAATTTCAATGGAGACGTTCTTCTCGTCGGGAAGCGGGAACCAATCGGCCGGGGGGAAAGCGATGCCCCAGGCATTCCCGGGCACCGTAAATTGAACGCCAATCTGGAAGAGTTCGCGCACAGTGCGCGGGCGCTGCACCCATGCGACGGTCGCCTCCACGATTCGCGGTGGCGCATCCGGTTCAGCGCGCGGGATCTCAATTGTTATTTGTGAGTTCTTCGGAACGTAATGTCTTGACTGGTACTTACAGCCGTGGCAGTTGACCGATACGGTCGAAGTGCGCTCTTTGAATGCCTGCCCGAGCGCGTCCACGCCGACCACCGTTACAGGGATGGCCTGCGCAATTCGCGTGCTTCGACGCTTCTGAATATCTGCGTCGTTTGACGCCATCGACTCGGTCACACACTTCTCCTCGGAGGCAGTTTCCTAACATACCATTCGGGGTATCCAAACATAGGGTTGTGAAGTACAGGTGACGCGAAAAGGGTAACTTCTACAGGGTCATTCTCATGAGTGGGTTTGTGTAGGGCAGGCCGTTTCTGTACGACTTCCGCGAATCAGCGTGTGCTCGGCGAGCCTTTAGCACCGGCGAGAATCGCGTCCTTTATTTCTTTCGCGATCCAGAGTGGCCCGATCAGAAAATAGATAACGCCCTGAAAAAAGGCCGGCTTGTTGCCCTCGACGCGGTGCCCGCCGAAGAGAAAAATCCAACCCAGAATGAACAGCGCCAGTCCTATCTGCCAGTGGAGCATCAATAACAACACAATCCCGGCAATTACCAGCGGAATACCAATGCCGTGGCAGACCTTGTTCCAGACATTCGTGTGCGCATGGTCATAGCGGGCCATGTATTCGGAAAGCGACGCCATTGCGGACCTCCCGAGCGGATTGTAGGCCAGCTTATAGCGCAGGTATTCGGCGGGTGCAAGGGGGGGGCGCAAGCCAGCGAGTAACGGATGTGTAAATCTATTAAACGAATGGGAAGTATCCCTACTGAGCAAGTAAGCTGAAAGTCTGCTACAATGCCACGCGATAATCAAGAGTCTATAAGTGGGCCTGCTTTTTGGAGGCTTGCGACCGTTCCTTATAGGTCGCCACGAAAGGCGTACTGCGTGTTGCAAGTGTTTCTTGACGAGAGCGGCAAGAACGATGATTGCTGTGTGGTCGCTGGATACATGGGCAGCGAGAAGCGATGGACAAGCCTGTCTAGGAGATGGAGTAAGGTGATCGCGGGCGCTGGCGTGAGCGAGTTTCACGCGAAGAAATTTTGGCCAGGATTCGGAGAATTTAAGGGATGGAGCGAGGATGCGAGGCAGGAGTTTGCAGACAAACTTCTGACTATTATTGAGGAAACCGACATTTACCCGATTGCTGCCGCCGTTTATTTAAAGAAGTGGGAAGAACTGCCGATTATCGAGCGGCGATTCCTGACTGGCGCAAGTTTCAGGGGAAGAGAACTTATAACCAGCGGAAAGCCAAGCGAGAAACTGTTTCTTCCCGCACACCACTGCTTTTTGCATCCGCTGACTTATTGCAAGACTGGCATGAAAACAATCTTTGTTTTCGATAATGACGCTCAGAACAGCGGATGGGCCTGCGACCTGTATTTTTATCTGCGCACGAAAGTCGTATCCGAGCAGCAGAAAAACATGATGGGGCGCGAATTGATACCAGAACACAGCATACACTCTCCGGCGATTCAGGCGGCAGACCTGTTAGCTTGGGAAGTGCATCGCTACGGAGTTGAAGCCATAAAAAACCCGAAAGCGGCAGGACGGCTTGAGTACAAGCGAGCGGGTAGTAAACTCAGAGACAGGTCGGACTTTGTGTTTTATGATTCCGCGAAAATAGATGCGATGCTGCGCTATTTTCGTGAGTGCTATGCAGCGGAACAGGCGATGTAGTGGAGAACCTGGACAACCGATTAGCGCGATTGATTCCAGAATTGCGATGGACTGAATCAGAATCGTTCCCTGTTACAGGGCGCACGATACTGATTCCGAAATTTTCCATGCGTTTTCGGAAGGTAGGCACTGATCCCGCTTTCGGCAACAAGCCAATCGTGGAATGGGAAGGCGAGCCCCTTTATCCCGAACTGGCAGTTGCGCGGCTACTCAAAAAGCACGGCCTTGACGCTGTTTGGATTGATAGCTATCGCGGGAAGTTTTGGGATGGCATGTCGCAAGAGCGGACGTTGCCGGATGCGGCCCGCGAAGCATATGCGCGGATTTTAGAAGAGAATGGCGGGAAGCGCGGCGGATTTTGGGACGTGATGGCGTGGAAGGAAAATGAATTTATTTTTATCGAGCTAAAGCAAAACACGGCAGAATGCAAGGACAGAATCAGCGAAAAGCAGCGTAATTGGCTGCAATCCGCGCTTAGGGCGGGATTCGCGGAATCCTGTTTTTCCGTGTGCGAATGGAGCTAATTTCGCCGCTTCAGCGCCTTAATAATTTTGTCCAGTTTTTCGTTTACCGTTTTCAATTCTCTAAGTATCTGAATCTCTGTCGGAATAACCCGCTGTCCAAAATGAGGTGAGTCCATGTCGTCCCCCGTGCGTAATAGCGTTCTTTCGGTAAAGCTAGACCCGATACTGTCTCAAATCATAGATGCGTTTGCTAGGGCCAAGCCCCAAGATCGGCTGGAATACTTGAATAAGACCATGAATCTAATCGAATTCTTGCCGCGCCCAAAGCCCTCGCGGTGATATGCTCTAGCCCATGACGCGAAAGCCAAAGGCTCTTACGCCGCGAGCGGAAACGAAAAAGAAAATGCGTCCCATGATGCGGGACGCATTCCACAAGATGCTCAAGAAAGCTGCTACCGGGCTTTCTGAACAACGCGTTCCAAAATCGACCTGAACTGTTGATTGCCCATGTGCCGCCGATTGAATCGGAAGCTGTACTCATCCAAGTAGCTTTGCAGATGCTTGGTTGAGACCGAGTGATACACACCGCGAATTCCAGTCTTGAGCAGCATCCAGAAT
>DATNDO010000039.1:0-11450 GCA_035606955.1 Candidatus Angelobacter sp. | reverse complement strand
GTATTCGGTGTCCGGGTAGGTCGCATTGTTGCCCAGATTTGTCGGCGCCACAATGTCGGCCGGATTCACAGGATTCAGGATATAGCGCACCTGATTCACCAACAGAGGCGTTGGGATGAATCCCGGAATGGCACTTAGAGGGTTCGGACTTGTCGGCAACAAGCGTCCGCGTGCCTCCTCCAGGCCGGCCGTGCCGGCGTCATAGGCGCTGGTCGAGGAGCGGAAGTTTCCCGCCAGTGAGCTTTCAGATCCGGAGTTGGCAACCAGAGCGAGGGCAACGCCGCTGACAAGCAGCAGAATGAAAATGGAAATCAGCAGAGCCACTCCGGCTTCCTGGCGCTTCCGTGAAAGTGTGTTGTGGGGTTTCATAGGTTTATCCTTATCGTTAGCGTTACTACTGATTTGGATTCAGGCGATGGCCTCGCCCGTTCAATTCGACCAAACGCGGCGCGCGTGTCTGGGCGTCGCTTCGGGCAGCTCGCACGATCAGAGTCACTTCGACATCACGAACATCCTGCGGCGAATTGGTTCCAGCCGGTAGGGCCCCCGCATTTTGGCAAAGCGTGAGTACCTGCGGAGCCGGCGGCAGCGGTGGGTCACAGTAATATTGGAAAATCGGCTGAGGATTTCCTCCCGGAAACATCGCGGGATAGGCGGCCCTGAACGCGGCGATCTGAGGGGCCGTGGCGTTATTCATCACATTCGTGACGTAGGGAGTCATGTTCCCGGCAGCTACCGAAAGTACCGCGGCAGGATCCACGCCTGCCGTCTTGGGCCGCACACCGCGCCAGAGAGTTGTGCCCTGCAATGTGTAACGTATCCAATTGACGCCGGTATTGTCGTACTGTTCCTCGAAGATCACGTCGAAGTCGCCCGGCGTTGTACATGTGCCGCCTCCCGCAGTGCCGATCTGGCATGGAGCGACGGCGTAATTTGGCGACCACGCAACCGGGGTAATCGCATCGAAAGGAGCCGCGACGACCGGGAGGGAGAATTGATTCTGCGGCGGGTAGCCCATATCACTGGCATCGCGCACCACTTCATCCAGCCCCAGGCGTGCTTGCTGGAACGAGTCAAGGACCTGGGATTCCGTCCGGAAGCGTTTTTGCGACATGTTCATAAGGCCGAACATGGCTCCGCAGATCACCAGGAAAACGGACATCGCGACCATAATCTCAATCAGGGTGAATCCTTTTTGCCGTCCAGACATTTGCACGATCCTCATTTGTCCACCGCCGCATCTAGTGTGATTGGCAAAAACGCAAAGTTACCGCCCGAACGGCGGACGCCAACGATGAAACGCTTGGCGCTCGCCGTCGTTCCATTGCCCAGAGTGATTACCGCCCAGCGGATGTCGTACTGCGTATCCGTGGGATCATTGGGGTCCGAGTAATTAAAGCTATAGCCCGCTACCTGTGCGACACCGTAATTGATCAAAGGACGGTTGCCAAGATTTAGCAGTGGGCTGCCCACGATCACGCCCGGCGTCGCCACATTGCCTAGATTGCAGACGCCTGCTGCCGGGCATACGAGGCCTTGAGGGTCGGTAAAAGTAGCGGGGTTGGCGCTGATGGGCTGACCGAGCAGCGCATCCATTTCCCGTTGCGCGATCACCAGGGACGTCGAATCGCTTCGATTACCCATATTCATATTCACCGCCACGGGCACTAGCTTCGCCACACCTACTATGCCGATCAGTAAGACCGCCGTAGCAACGGCCATCTCGATCAGCGTGAACCCGCGTTGGTTGTGCAGTTGCGTTTTCGGTTGTCTTCGCATGTTTTGGCTCTCTTAATCCTTGGTTAGCTCGGCTGACGCCAGGCTCCCGTGCTGTCTACGGACCATATCTGAATGGAACCGGAAGGCATCAAAACCACGGCTCGGTAACCAACGGCTGGAATGGTGGTGTTCCCGACATACAGCACAAATACGCCAGGCGCGGCCGGGTTCGCGGCCCCACGGCCGTCGAACGTGTCCACACCGTTTACCGGCGAAGTTGCCGTTAGCACCGGGACTCCGATTGCCGCAGCCAGTCCTGCGGTGTTGGGGACGACTCCAGCCGCCACCAGATTGACGTTGCCGCCCAGAAGAGTCTGTGGTTCCGTGCTTTGCTCGATTCCGTCTTTGTTGGAATCCCCCCACATACGCGTCTGCCCGCCAGCCGCCGCAATAATGAAATTGATCGGCGTGTTGAGCCGTATGGCTTGAAATCTTGTGCCCTTTAGAACTCCTGCCACCTGCTCGGCGGCGTTGTCCAACTGGTAGCCTCTGTAGGCTTGAAGGAACGACGGCGTGGCAATTGCCAACATCGCGAAAGCTATAGCCATAACTATCAGGGTCTCGATTAGACTGACGCCGCGTCCTGAATTTGTTCGCTTCCTCATTTGCAATTCCGCTCCTCGGTTCTTTTAGCCACAGGTATAAGAGCATGAGCGCGGCCAATCGCTGCTCTTCGCTAATCTATTCATAATGCATGATATGCATGACTTGTCCTAAGACGAGAATCGGGTTTGCCGGGCTCGGCGGGGTCAATTCGTTACAAAATGCTCCGAAAACCTCATATCCGCGGGCCCGTCCGAATCGGGCTTCAATCGTTTCGCCGCAGTAGTCTCGACCCGTCTGGGTTGGGATGGAGTGCCCCGCTGATCGAGGAAATCCCCAGAAGGCTGCGTTTTGATAGGATGACACCCTGAATATGGCCTCACAACAAAACGACTCAGCTTCAAACGGAGCATCGAAAACACCAGTCATCGATTTCCTGTTTGGGCGGCCTCTACGGTCTTCGGAAGAAAGGGGCGAAAAGCTCGGCGCACTCGCCGGAATTCCTATCTTTGGTCTCGACGCGCTCAGCTCCGCCGCGTACGGACCCGAAGCCGCGCTTGCGCTTCTGATTCCTCTCGGGGTCGCCGGGGTCATCTACATCGTACCCATCACCATCAGCATCATCATCCTTCTGTTGATTATTTACTTCTCCTATCGCCAGACCATCGAGGCGTATCCCAACGGCGGCGGTTCTTACACCGTTGCAGGACAAAATCTCGGCGCATTTGCCGGCCTGCTCGCGGCTGCCGCATTGATGATCGACTACGTCCTCACCGCAGCGGTGGGAATCTCCGCTGGAGTAGGCGCGCTCGTCTCCGCGTTTCCGCCGCTCGAGCCTCACACGCTGATCATTTGCTTGGCGATTCTCGCCGTCATCACTTTAGTGAACCTGCGCGGCGTCCGCGAAGCGGGCGCGGTTTTCATGGCGCCAACGTATCTGTTCATCGCGACGCTTTTGATCACGCTGGCCATCGGGATTTTCAAAGCGATTGCTTCCGGAGGCCACCCGGTTCCAGTAGCTGCTCCGTCGCCGCTGCACGCCGCGACTGCTGTGGCAGGCGCGTGGCTGCTTTTGAAAGCGTTTTCGAGCGGTTGCACGGCGATGACGGGAGTCGAAGCGGTAAGCAACGGCGTGCAAGCGTTTCGCGAGCCGGTGGCGAAGACGGCGCAGTTCACGCTCACGATCATCATTGGACTGCTTGTCATATTGCTTGCGGGAATCGCGTTTCTGTCTCGCGCGTATCACATTGGCGCGACGGACGCTGGTCCCGGATATCAGAGCGTGCTCTCACAGCTCACGGCTGCGGTCGTGGGAAGAAACGCGTTTTACTTCATCACTATCGCTTCCATCTTGCTGGTGCTTTCTCTTTCCGCGAACACCGCGTTTGCGGATTTCCCGCGCCTCTGCCGCCTTCTCGCGCAAGACTGTTACTTGCCGAGTCCCATGGCGGTGCGTGGAAGGCGACTTGTGTACACGCTGGGAATCACAGTGCTCGCGATTCTTTGCGCTGTGCTGCTGATTATTTTTCGCGGCGTCACGGATCGCTTGATTCCTCTTTACGCCGTTGGAGCTTTCCTCGCCTTCACACTTTCCCAAGCGGGCATGGTGATGCACTGGCGTCGCGTTGGAAAGGGGAAGCTGCGTCCCGCGATGGTTCTCAACGCCATCGGCGCCATCGCCACGGCCGGCACGGTGCTCGTCGTCACGATCACGAAGTTCGTTGAAGGCGCCTGGATCACCACGCTTCTGATTCCCGCCATCATTGTCCTGATGTACTCGATCCACCGGCATTACGCAGCCGTGACGAAAGAGATCGCGGATCCGCCTCCGCTCGATCTTGCGCATCGCGCCGCGCCCATCGTTGTGATGCCCGTGACGAACTGGAACAAAATCAGCCGCGAAGGGCTCGAAGTCGCGCTGAATTTATCCCCTGACGTGCACGTGTTGCATGTGGACTGCGGCGAGCATGAGGAGAACGTTCGCAAGCAGTGGAGCGAGATGGTCGAAGCGCCGATGAAACAAGCCGGTCTGCAAGTTCCGAAGATGACCGTGCTGAGATCGCCCTATCGTTTCATCATCAACCCGATCGTCGACTACGTTCACGAACTCGAGAAGAAATTCCCCAACCGGCAAATCGCCGTGCTCATTCCTGAGCTGGTGCAAAAACATTGGTACCAATATTTTCTTCACAACCAGCGCGCCACGTGGTTGAAAGCCGCGCTGCTCCTGAAAGGCGACGACCGTATCATCGTCGTGAATGTCCCCTGGTATTTCAAATCGTAGTTGCCCGTAACTGAAGACACTGACTCATGATTGCGTCAGCGCACCGCCTGTCCGCTGATAGAGTTGTGTCAGTCTGAGGAGCCACGCGACGAAGAAACTGCAGTTGCATCGAGTTTATGCAACTTTCATTCTCTTGCCATCGAAAACTCCAGTAGTTGTCATTCCGAGGAGCAGCTGCGACGAGGAATCTGCTGTTTCTTTCGGTTTTTGTAGCCTGCGGCCCTCACATCCTGCTGAGGCAATTCACAGCCTTTTCAACCCGCCGTCAGCGCAGCGTTGTCCCTTCCGCGTCCCTCTGGTAATCTTTCTACACGCTGTTCACGCGGAGAGGTGTCTGAGCGGTTGAAAGAGCCCGCCTCGAAAGCGGGTAGCCTGGCAAAACCGGGCTCGTGGGTTCAAATCCCACCCTCTCCGCCATTTTGGCAAGTCGGTGATTTTCCCTTATCTTGAATTTATCGTGCCTCTGTCGGTGGCTACGTCTTAAAGATGCGAGTCGGAATTCCGGTCTCTGCCAGTCTTATGTCTATCTCAGGGAGCCTCGTTCATGTGATTGACGTATGCACAAATGTATTGACATTTGTCTTGTCGACGGCTATGCTGTCTTGTCGCGACCGGCTATGCGATTCACATGGGACGAGAACAAGAACCGCCAGAATCTCTCCAAACACGATATTCGCTTTGAAACCGCCGTTCTTGTCTTCGATGATCCCTACGCTATGACGCAACGCGACTACTCGCTTGACGATGAGGAACGGTGGATAACCGTGGGTGCTATAGGGCCCGGTTCGATTCTACTGGTTGTCCACACTTTCCATGAGGAACACGACGAAGAAGTCATTCGCATCGTCTCAGCCCGCGCCACCGAATCGCATGAAAGGAGAGCCTATGGGGAAGGTCACAAAGCAGCAGAAACGAGACATTCGCGCCATCGCCGCAAAAAAAGACCAGGACATTGATTTTTCGGATGCTCCGGCGGTTCTGGATTGGAGCGGAGCCGAAATCGGAAAGTTCTATCGGCCGACCAAGAAGCCGGTCACGATGCGCCTGGATTCCGACGTCATAGCGTGGCTCAAGGAGGATGGCCCCGGTTATCAAACCAAAGCGAATTGGCTCCTACGCAGTGCCATGCTTCATCTTGCGACTAAAAAGCACACCGGTAACCTCAGAAGTATTCGGAATGCAAATAGAAAGAAACGCCCCCGTTAGGACGCTGCTAACTCACCTTCGCGCCATTTCCGAACTTTCTCGAAATCCTCCCCGGGGTACGATCCAAAACGTGTTGTTTGCTCATGGCTAAACCCGTCCGGCGTTATCGCACCGAATCGGCATTACCGCCGGGCGGCGAAGAATGTTTGCAGCAGCGCGGCGGCTTCATCGGCGCAAACGCCTGCCGCGATTTCGACGCGGTGGTTGACTCGCGGATGCTCGAAGATGGCGAAGCACGAGTGCACCGCGCCTCCCTTGGGATCGTCGGCGCCGTAAACGAGCCGCGCGACGCGCGCCTGCAAAATCGCGCCAGAACACATCGCGCACGGCTCGATTGTCACGTAAAGAGTGGTCCCCAGCAGGCGATGATTCCCAATCGCCGCAGCGGCGGCGCGCAACGCAACCATTTCCGCATGCGCCGTGGGATCGCAATCCGCGATCGTGCGGTTGGCGGCGCGCGCAATGACGCGTTCCCCGAGCGTGATAACGCAGCCGACCGGCACTTCGCCGTCGCGCTCCGCTGCCCGCGCTTCTTCGAGCGCTATCCGCATGTACGTTTCATCAAGCTTCGATTGCATTTACCGCGCCCTGTTCCAATCGCCGCTCATCGAGCATCAGAATAACATGGGAGTTTTATTTGAAACCCATGGGAGACGGCATGCAATCTCTAACGCGGATAAATGCACAGTTCATGCGAACAAGCCTCAAAAGCCTCCAGCGCGCAAAGGCGGGGCTCGTTTTCGCTTTTGCGCTCTGCGCCATCTTCTGCTGCGTAGCGCTCCCAAGCATTAGCGCGAAGGCTGGCAAGTCGAAGACCGCGCCGCCCGACCTGACGCCTTCCGTTCTTTCGCAGCAAGCCTGGGCAATTCTCGACGAAGGTGCCGCATCGCACAGCTTACGTAAGCGCACGGACGCCATTGCCGCGCTTTCTTCCATGCAAGGAGACGAACGCGCCATCAAACTCATCGAAAATGGCCTAACCGACAAGAATCTCGACGTTCGCCGCATCGCCGCCTCCGCGCTGGGGAACATGGACGCAAAAGAGGCCATTCCCGCCCTGAAAAAAGCAACGGATGACTCGGATCCCACCGTCAGCTTTGCCGCGGCAGAGGCGCTCTGGAAGATGGGAGATCGCAGCGGCGCGGAGATTTTTTACGCTGTTGTTCTCGGCAATCGTCACGCCGCCCATGGACCCGTGTCGAGCAACATCGAGGACGCCAAAAAAACTCTTCACGATCCAAAAGCGCTCGCGCTGATTGGCCTAAACGAAGGTTCGGGCGCTTTACTCGGCCCCTTTTCCGAAGGCATTACGGTCGCCGAGGTGCTTGCGAAGGATCGTTCCTCGTCAAGCCGTGCTCTTTCGGCTAGTTTGCTAGGCCAGCATCCAACGCCGGATGCCGAGAAAATTCTGGAAGATGCCCTTGCGGACAAGAATGTCGCGGTGCGCGCGGCGGCGGCGCGAGCGCTCGGCGGATTTGACGATCCCGCGCTGATCAAACGGCTGGCGCCCCTGATGGACGCGAAGGGCACGCCTGTTATCAAGCCGGTCGATTCGGTGCGCTACATGTCATCCGCCGCGGTTCTTCGGCTGCTTCGCAAACAAAAATCCGCACCTCCGGCCACCACGGCATCAGCAAAATCCTCGCGCTGAGTTTCGTAGGAAACGCCTTCGCCAACGCCGCTTGCCCCAGCCTTCGCGCTGCGGTATAAAACTTCGGCCTCTTATAACGACGCGAAACTATGGAACTGCGCAAAGATCCCATCACGCGAAGCTGGGTGGTGGTCGGACATTCGGGCCACGTGGAATTGCCGGCCGAACCGTGTCCGCTGTGCCCCGGCAATGAAGGCGACACGCGCACGATTCTGCAATTGCCCGCTCAGGGACCGTGGCAGGTTCGCGTTCTGCCCCATTTCCGTCCTCTGTATCACATCGAAGGTGAGCCAGGCCGCTCCGCCGAAGGAATCTATGACCGCATGAGCGGCGTCGGCGCTCATGAAATCCTGGTCGACACTCCGAACCACGGGCATTGGATGGCCGATGAGCCCACCGAAAATGTCGCGCTGGTGCTCGAAGCCTATGCGCGGCGCATCGCCGACTTGAAGGGTGATCCGCGGTTTAAATACGTTACGGTTTTCAAGAATCGCGGCGCGAATTCCGGCGAGGAATGGACGCACTCCCATTCGCAGATTGCCGCAACCACGTTTGTTCCGCGGCGCGTGCTTTACGAATTGCGCGCGGCCCGCGACTGGTTCCGCGAGCGAGACCGATGCGTTTTTTGCGATATTCTCCGCCAGGAAGAAAAGCAGAAGAAACGCGTCGTGGATTCGCAAGGCGATTACCTTGCGTTTTGCCCGTATGCTTCGCGCGTGCCCTTTGAAACATGGATTATGCCGCGCCGGCATGCGCATCTGTTCGAGGCGCCCGGCGCCGAGGATTTTCGCGCGCTCGGCACGCTGCTGGCCCGCGTGATCCGGCGTTTGCGCTCGGTCGCGCACGGATATCACTTGGTGGTTCACACCGCGCCAAATTCCCTGCAGACAAAAGGGGAACTGAGCGACTACTGGAAAAGCATCGCGGAAGACTATCACTGGCATATCGAAATTCTCCCCGTCGTGCCGACCGGCGAAAAGTCGTATGTCATCAAGGAAGTGTACTTCAACGCTTTATTGCCCGAGCAAGCCGCCGAATTGCTCCGCCAGGTCGATCCCGGCCGATGACGTTGCGCGCGCATGACGCAGCTCAACGCGGCGGAATTATTGCGAAGCTGCTCGTCCTCCTTATCGTGGTGCTTCTTTGTTTCCTGATTTACGTCGTGCGCGCCCCATTGCTCCGGGTGGCTGGCAACTTCTGGATTACGCCCCAGCCTCCGGCTGCTTGCGACGTTATCGTGATTCTGAGCGACGACGATTTCACGGCCGATCGCGCCTCGCGCGCCGCCGAGCTCTACCATGCAGGATGGGCGCCGACGATCGTCGCGAGCGGCCGCCGGCTGCGTCCCTATGCCAGCATTGCAGAACTGATGCAGAAGGACCTGGAAGCGCGCGGAGTTCCGGCAAAGGCCATCGTTGCTTATCCCCATGACGCGGTGGATACGCTGATTGAGTTGACCGACATTCGTGGTTTTGTGCAGCATCACGGCTGGAAGCGCGTGATGATTGTTACATCGAACTTTCACACGCGGCGCACGCGCTACCTGTGCAAGCATATTTTCCCGGCGGACATCAAAGTGCTCGTCGAGTCCGCGCCCGACGTCAATTACGATCCGGATTCCTGGTGGCGCACTCGCGGGGGCCTGAAAATTTTCTTTCACGAGGCTGTCGGGATGGTCGTGTCAGAGTGGGAAGTGCACCATCAGAAGCCAAATTCGGCGGGAGCCTTGCTGTTCCCGTCAATTCTCCCCATTGTCGTTAAGTGAACGCTTTTGTTTCTTCGATTGGTTTACACAGGCATAGGTCTGTACTATAGTGCCTGAACCGCAAAGATTGCCTGTACCCCGTTCGCAGGCTTTCTAGACATCTCACCGCACTGGAGGTTTCCATGTGGCGGAAACAATCTGAAGGAAAACCGTCCTCATCCGTGACGCCCGCAGCGCCGTCGGCATTTGCGCCGCCGTCGTACGCGCCCCCGGAAAAATCCGCGGGGTCATTGCAATCTTCGTCGAAGCCCGCGCCCGCCGCACCGCCTGCTCCGGTGCCGTCGCCGGAAGCGGCGATTTTGACGCAGGGGATTCGCATTCGCGGAGAATTGACAGGAAAGGCCGACCTTTTTATCGACGGAGACGTGGAAGGCAGCGTGCGGCTCGGCGATTCGCGGCTGACCGTCGGCCCGAGCGGCCACGTGAAAGCAGACATCGAAGCGCGCGAAATCTACATTCGCGGGAACGTTCAGGGCAATCTTCGCGGACGCGAGCGCATCACGCTGGGGAACTCGTGCCACGTGAAGGGCGATCTGGAATCGCCTCGCATCGCTATTGAAGACGGCGCGCAGTTCAAAGGACGCGTGGAAATGGGACCGGCCGCCGACGCGCGCGAACGCCAAATCAAGCGCACCGCGCCCGCCATCACGCCGTCTGTGACACCTTCTTCCCCTTCTTCAACTGATTCTACGTCCACTCCGGTGCCTATCGAGGCTAGCGCTAAAAAATGAACTGGACGGGGGAAAAGTCACGTTTGGGGGCCGTGGCGGCGCCGGTAGCGTCCAAGATTCGCGGGACTGCGTCCGCGCCCGCGGCAGCGCCTCCGACGTCAGTAACGAAGTCCAATCACAAACCGGAAAGTTTCCGCCTTTCGAATGGCCTCAAGGATTTTCTCTGGCTCATCAGCGACGTTGAAAATGGCCGCCTTCTCGATCTGGGCCAGGTCTCGCAGGCAACGCTGAATTTTTTCATCGAGCGCGGTTTTCGCGTCACCACCGACGACATGCTACGCTCATGGAAGGAATTCCGCAGCACCGTGGAAGAAAAGCAGCGCAACGCGCCGCCCAGCGATTTCAACGAGCCACTTTCTCCCGAGGAGATTGCTCAAAACTTCCTGGAGAACTCGCTCCAATATTCCGACGATCAATTCAATGCCGTGCTCGTGTGGGATATTTTTGATCGTCTCGATGCGGAATTGCTCTCCCGCGTTGCGAGCCGCCTTTACGATATCGTGCATCCGGGAGGCGCGGTACTCGCGCTTTTCCACAGCAAGACTCCCGACCGCACCTATCGGTATCGCATCGTCGACAATCAAACCATCGAAATTGTACCCATCGGCCCCACCAGCCCGCACGTGCGAATTTTTCAGAACCGGGAAATCCTGAACCTCTTCAACCGTTTCCGCTCTGCAAAAACGTTTGTCGGCCGCGACCAACTCCGCGAAGGTCTTTTCATTAAGTAGTCGCGTTAACAATTGTCCTGCGTAACCCTACTTCCCACTTAATCTTGTCCTGTGGATTTCTCGTCATTTTCGCTCTTGCAATGCGCATTGCACCGGAGTATTACGGGAATTGTACTTGGAAAACGACGGAGGTTAGATGACTCCACCGGACAACCAAGCGTCCTGAATACATTCACACCGCTCTTGCGGTGCGGTACCCCACGACGCCCAAGTGATTCGCGATTGACGCCGCGTGGGCCTCAGGAAACGGCAAAGCGGGAGGCTGTAAGGCTTCCCGCTTCGTCTGTCACGGCGCATTATTCTTGATTCTTCAGTTCGGTGTGGATTTGGTCTGCCCTTCGGCTGGCGACGAGCCTTTTCCGGCGCGCACACGCAGCACCTGAATAATGCCGGGCAGGATCGAAAGAAAAATCACTCCCGCGATCACCCAGTGAATCTGCTTCTCGACGTTCGGGATTTTCTTGCCGAGCGTGAAGCCGATCATCACCATGCTGCACACCCAAAGGATGCCGCCACAAATGTCGTACGTCAGATATCGCGAATAGCGCATCCGCGCGGCCCCTGCCACGGGAGGGCAGAACGTCCGGATCACAGGAATGAAGCGCGCGAGGATGATCGTCTTGCCGCCATGCTTGTCATAAAACGCCTTCGCCCGTTCCAGATGCTTCTTCTTGAAGAACCGTGAATCTTCCCGCCGATAGAGGTTCACGCCAGCCTTGCGCCCGATAAAATATCCGAGCTGGTCGCCCGCAATCGCGCA
>DATNDO010000014.1:0-7528 GCA_035606955.1 Candidatus Angelobacter sp. | reverse complement strand
GGCGTCCGCCGCATGCTCGTCATTCCCATATCCTTCGTCACCGAACACATCGAGACGCTGCACGAAATCAACATCGAAGCGCGCGAACAAGCCGAAGCCCTGGGCGTCGCCGAATTTCGCATGATGCCCTCGCTCAACGATTCCCCCACGTTCATTCGCGCCCTCGCGGATCTCGTCCAGCAAGCCGCCGGCGCGACCACTGTGTCGTGATGCGACATGTGCGGAAATTTTTTGCGCGAGAGCGCTTGACACACGTTGCCGCGCATCATATAAAAGTAGCTTCGAAAACGTACTTATAGAATTTATTTTTAATACTCTGAGCAGGCGAAGCAGTTAATCCCGATGCCGGACAACGTTCAGCCGAAAGCTGCTGAAAAATCTAGCCACGCAGTGGCGCCTTCAGCGCCCGCGAAATCGAATTCCCAAAATTCCCCCGAAGTCGTGAACAAAACACGGCGCCGGCTCATCTGGACGGGCATCTGGGGCTACCTCGGCGTCAATCTCCTGATGTTTTTGCGCTATTTTTTCCCGCGCGCCCTTTTCGAACCTCCCACGGTTTTCAGCGCCGGATACGTCTCCGATTACGGCCTCGGCGTTGACCAGCGCTTCCTGCAATCAGACCGCTGCTGGGTGGTGCGCGAACCCGGCCGCCTTTTCGTGATTTTCGCCCAGTGCACGCACCTGGGTTGCACACCGGACTGGGAATCGTCCCAGAACATTTTTCATTGCCCGTGCCACGGCAGCGAATATGACAGCGAAGGCGTGAATTTCGCGGGCCCGGCGCCGCGTCCCATGGACCGCTGCCACGTTATTATCGATCCATCGAACCAGATTATTGTGGACACAAGCCAGCGCTACATTCAGGATCCGGCCGCTGGCACGAATCAGTTCAACGACACGGGCGCGTTCGTCAGCGCCTAAATTCGGTAGTGGGTCAGTTTGAATTTTCTTGATCGCGACACAAAGAGTCAAAATTCAAACTTTGAATTTTCTTGATCGTGACACAAGAAGTCAAAATTCAAATCGACCCAATGCTCTAAATTCAGTTCAGCAGGGAAGAGGCCTCCGAAATGGCGGATGAGGGCGGAGAGAGCGGCCGCAAGCCCAGCTTTCTCGACCACATTAAAAAGAAGACCCGGGAGTTAGGCGCAATCCTGACGGGCAAAGCTCGTGAGCAGGCGGAAGAACTCAAAAAGCCTGAAGATACCCAGCTTTACCGTGCGATTTTCCGCGTCAAGCACAACGACGAGCCGCGCAACCGCGCTCTCTCAACGCTCAACAATCTTTTCTTCCACATCCATCCCGCCAAGGTCAATCGCGACGCCACTCGTTACGGCTACACATGGGGCATGGGCGGCATTACTTTTTATTTGTTCATCGTGCTCGTGTTTACGGGCGTGTTGCTGATGTTTTATTACCACCCCACAAAAGTTCAAGCCTTTCGCGATATTCTCTATCTCGAAAACGACGTCCCCTTCGGCCAGCTCCTTCGCAACATGCACCGCTGGGCCGCTCACTTGATGGTGATGGCCGTCTGGCTGCACATGTTCCGCGTTTTCATGTCCGGCTCTTACAAGCGCCCGCGCGAGTTCAATTGGTGCATTGGCGTCCTGCTCATGGTTCTGACGTTGCTTCTCTCGTTCACCGGCTATCTGCTTCCGGACGATCAGTTGGGCTTCTGGGCCGTCACTGTGGGAACCAACATGGCGCGCGCCACTCCTCTGCTCGGCAGCCAGGGACCTTTCGGCCCGCAGTTGGGCATGACCTCTTACAACGACGTGCGCTTCGGCTTGCTCGGCGGCTCCATCGTTGACGCCAACGCGCTTCTTCGCGCCTATATCTGGCATTGCATCGCCATTCCGCTGATCGCCTCGGTTTTCATGGGTGTGCACTTCTGGCGCGTTCGCAAAGACGGCGGAATTTCTGGCCCGTCGCCCGTGATGCTCGAATCGGAAACTAAAGTATGAAGACACCATTCATTGTCATCCTGAGCCGCGCGCGCACTTCGCGTCTCGATTGTGCACCTTGGCAAAATCGTTGTCATTCCGAGGAGCCACGCGACGAGGAATCTGCTTTTTCTTTTGGGGAGCAAGGCTAAGCATGAACGCGGAAGCCAGAAACGCGGGGACTAACTAACGATGTTCGGTGATTGGCACCAACTCTGGGTCATCATCTCCACGCCCGACAATATCCCTATTGTCGCGATGCTCCTTTTTGTCCCGTTTTTCACTTGGTTTGCGTTCCATAATGCTCTGGCGAACGATCGCCTCATCGCGCAACTCGAAGCCGACCCGCAACTCGCGCGCACGCACCACCGCACGACCTATCCTTACAACTCGCGCTGGGAACGCGAACTGCACACGAACCCGTTCCTCATGCGCAAAGAATTGCTCGCGGCCCTCATCATCACGATCATCTTGATGGTCTGGGCGCTCACGTTGAACGCGCCCCTCGAAGAGCCCGCCAACGCCAGCGTCACCATGAATCCCGCGAAGGCTCCGTGGTATTTCCTCGGCCTTCAGGAAATGCTCGAATATTTCGACCCGTGGATCGCCGGCGTCATTGTTCCCACTCTGATTATTGTCGGCCTCATGGCCATTCCTTTTATCGACGCGAATCCGCTCGGCAACGGCTACTACACCTATAAACAGCGCCGCCATGCCATTTGGACTTTTCTGATTGGCTTCGAAGCCATCTGGCTCGTTCTTGTTTCCATCGGCACCTTCATTCGCGGCCCTGGCTTCATGTGGTATTGGCCGACGCAAACATGGGACCCGGATCGCGTGGAATTCAACGTTAACCGGAACCTCGACCAGATTTTCGGCGTCAATGGGCACTGGCTCGCCCACATTTTGCCTGCTGCCTGGAAACCGGAGGCGGTGATCATCGCGCGCGGCTTGTTTGGAATTATTCCGATGGTGGTCTACGGAATCGTCGCCGCGTTGTTCATTCATTGGATCTGTATGCGCACCGACTACAGCCGGAAAATTTACCGTAAGATGAGCCTGGTTCAGACCGTCACCATGTACATTTTCCTGATCACCATGCTCTTCTTGCCGGTCACAATTTTCCTCCGGCTCGTGTTCCGCATTAAATATGTCTGGGAGACGCCGTGGTTCAGCATCTAGCGTTTGCAACCCACCTCATCAGCGGGCTTAGTCAGGGCACGGCTTTAGCCGTGCCGAAAAGGCCCGAACATTCAGGGGTTTTAACCCCTGAGGTCGGCACGATACTTCTGAAGGAGACCACGTTTGCCTGAGCTCCCGCCCGATGATCCGATAAAAAGCCGCTCGCACGCGAACTGGATCTTGATCGCGGTCTTCGCGCTTTTGCTGTGCGTCACGTGGTCGTTCTACGCGGAGTTCATCGGCTTGCGGCCCTGGCGCTCATACCAGCACCGTTTCGCATCTTCCTATTCGGTCTATTTGCAGAAACAGCTTCGCGATCGTCGTGCCGCGGAAAAAACCGTCTACTCTTCTCCTGACTATCAAAAACTTTCCGCCGCGCTCCAGCAAGCCGAGGCTGCCGCCAAGCCGCAGGACGCCGCCATCCAACAGCAAATCGCTCTCATCGACGAGCAGCGCGCCGCCGTGCTGCCTTCTTTCCAGGAAGATCGCAGCCTCGTTGGCTCGCTGATTTACGACTACGAAATCGTTCCAAACACTTCCTCCTACCGCAGCGAGAAGCAAAGCAAACTCAAGTCGATGCAGGAAGCGAAAGCGAAGACCTACACGGTCGATTGGCCCCAAGCTGACGGCACAACGGTCGAAAAGAAGCTGAACTATGACCAGCTCAACGATACCTTTAATCAATTGCTTGACCAGAAAGCGCAGCTCACCGCGAAAGAGGGCGACGTTGATAAGCCGGTGAAAGATGCGCAAGACGCCATGACGAAGTATGCCGGCGACAAGCTTCCCGGCTTGAATTCCACGCAGCTTCAGGGCCTGCTCAACACCGTCCAGTCCATGAACGTTTCGCTGATTCAAATCAACGTCAACCCGCCGGGCCATGAAATCAACGATGTCGGCGGCGTTGGCCTCACCGACCGTTGCCAGTCGTGCCACGTTGGCATGGACCCGAAATACATTCCCACGGCGTTGACGCTCACCAAAACCGATCTTGGCCTCCAAAAAAATAACGACGCGCCGTTCAGCAGCCATCCTGACACGCAACTCTTGCAATGGCATCCGCTCGACAAGTTCGGCTGCTCGCCTTGCCACGGCGGAAACGGCCGCGCGCTGGACAGTGTCGAGACAGCTCACGGGCGTTACGAACACTGGCTCTGGCCGCTCAACTATCCCGAAAATTACGACGCCGGATGTCAGCAATGCCATTCCGCTGACGCGTGGACCGAGCACGCTCCCGTGTTGAACGAAGCGAAAATCCTATATCGCGAAAAGGGCTGCATCGGCTGCCATAATTACGCCGGTTTTGATGACCAGGGTCAGCAGCTCCAGGACACCGTCCGCGAAATCGCCAGTCTCGAAAAAGAAAAGGCCGACGACAATCAGACCATTCCGCAACTCAACAAAGCGGGCGACCAGGCCCCGGACAACGCCACTGCGCAAAAGCTCTACGCGCAAGCCACAAATCTCACCGTGAATGTCAGCAAAATTGACGCGCGCGTCGAACAGCTTGACGAATTGAGCCACAGCCTGCAGCAGGAAGTGAAGCGCGTCGGGCCGGACTTAAAAGAAGTTCGCATGAAGTTGAATCCGAATTGGATTCCGTACTGGCTCGGCCACACGTGGCAGTTCGATCCCACCACGAAAATGCCGCAATTCCGTCTCGAACCCGATGAAGTTCAAGCCATCTCCGCGTTTATCTGGCAGCAGGGCCTCAAAGGTCCCGCGCTTGAAAAGCAATCAGGAGGTGACGCCGCCAAGGGCAAGGAAATGTTCGACAGCCTCGGCTGCCTGGCGTGCCATTCCATCGGAGAGGGAACTCAGAAAATCGGCGGCGACGTTGCCGCAAACCTCAGTCGCGTCGGCGAGAAAGCTGATTACGACTACGTCGTCCGCTGGATTCACAATCCCCGGGTTCGCACGGAGCCCTATTGTCCGTACGAGCATAAAGACATCGGCCCGGCCGACTACGCCAAACACAATTTGCCCTACGTGTTTGACGTCGAGCACTCGAAATGCCCCAACGACGGCCATGAACTCGTCGTCGAGCAGGCCACCATCATGCCCGACTTCCGCCTCAGTTGGCAGGAAGCGCGTGACATTGCCAGCTATCTGATGACCCAGAAGGATTCGAGCGCCCACTACGATCAGGCCAACTTCGTTAACGACACGAATCTTTACGCCAAGGGAAAATCCCTCGTCGAGCATTACGGCTGCGCGGGCTGCCACGAAATCTCCGGCCTCGAAGACGCCGCGCGCATCGGCACCGAGCTCACCACCGAGGGCAGCAAGCCGATTGGGCGTTTCGACTACGCGCTTCTCTACACCAAGGCTCAGGAAGGCGTTTTGCCCGACGGTAAAAAGGATAAGCGTGGCAGTTGGTACGACCTGAAGGGCTTCTTCGATCAGAAGCTCGCGAATCCTGAAGTGTTCGACGAAGGCAAGTACAAGCCGAATCCGCTGGATCGCCTGCACATGCCCAAGCCGAATATTGACCAGAGCCAGATCAACGCGCTCACTTCATTCCTGCTCGGCAGCACGGAATCGACTCTCCCGCCGAGCTATCAATACAGTCCCGCCGACCAGCGCAAGTATATTCAGCAGGGCTGGTGGATCGTCACCAAGTACAACTGTATCGGTTGCCATCAAATCGATGTCGGCCAGAAAAGCGTTCTGATGGGCCTGCCGATGTATCAGGCTGATAATGCCATCGGTTTGCCCCCTGTCCTCACCAGCGAAGGCGCGCGCGTGAATCCCGAATGGCTCAAGCGCTTCCTCGCGAATCCTTCGCTCACCGCGACTGACCAGGACCGCAATGGCGTTCGCAATTATCTCAAAGTCCGCATGCCCACTTTTGTCTTGTCGGATGACGAAGTTCGCAAGCTCGTTCTCTTCTTCGGCGCATTGTCGTCGCAGCAGGAACCTTTCATTCCGCAGAAGGTCGCGCCTTTGACGGATCAAGAGCGCCAGGTCGCGCGCGCCATCTTTACGAGTCCGGCCGCGCCTTGCTTGAAGTGTCACGCGACCGGCAACGCGGCGCACGACAAGAACGCGACCGCTCCGAATTTCCTGCTGGCGGGTGAGCGTCTCCGCTCTCCGTGGACGATTCGTTGGATCACCGAGCCGGCCACCATCATCCCGGGCACAGCCATGCCCTCGGGTTTGTTCGTGCGGAAAGATGGCCGCTGGGTCTTCAACGGAGCGCTACCTGCGGCGGCTCAACAATACAAGGGCGACGAAGCCGATTTGCTCGTGCGGTACCTGCTCCAACTGACGCCGCAGGAGCAGGCCATGCTTTCCGGCCGCACCCCGTCCGCGTCGAAATCTGGTTCTTCCGCCGCCAAAAAGTAATATCCTAGACAGGTGCAAGGACATGGAGCTTCCGGGGGCAAGCTATATACTTCATCTTCGGGCCTACTTAAAAATTCAGGAGGAATAATCGCATTATGAATAGGAAATTGATTTCTTGGACTGCGGCAGCCGCGTTCGCGCTTGTCGTCGTCGGATGCAGCAAGAATCAGAGTCAGTCAACCGGCGAAGAACAGCCAGCCGCCACTTCCGCCAAAAAGACTGTGGACATGTCCACGGTTGGTTCTGTCAGTGGAGTCGTGAAGCTCGACGGAACAGCGCCGAAATTCAAGCCGATTAACATGAGTGCCGATCCCTACTGCGTGAAGGCCAATTCCAAGCCTGCCTTTCCTGACCAGGTCGTTGTGGGAGATGGCAACACGCTCGCAAATGTCGTCGTGTACGTCAAGACCGGCGCCGAGGATTATTCTTTCCCCACGCCGTCTGACTCAGTAACACTTGACCAGAAAAACTGCATGTACACGCCGCACGTAGTTGCGTTGATGGTCGGACAGACGCTCTCAGTCGTCAACAGTGACGACACCACTCACAACATTCACCCCACTCCCGCCGACAATCGTGAGTGGAATAAGTCGCAGCCTCCCAAGGCGCCCTCAATCACGGACACCTTCGCTCGCCCGGAAGTCGCCATTCCGGTGAAGTGCAACGTTCACCCGTGGATGAAGAGCTACATTGCCGTAATGGCGAATCCCTATTACGCCGTCACGGATAAAGACGGCAAGTTCGAACTCAAGAATTTGCCTCCTGGCACTTACACGATCGAAGCCTGGCAGGAAAAGTACGGCGTCGTCGATCAAACCGTCACCATCGGAGCCAAAGAGGCGAAAACGTCCGACTTCACCTTCAAAGCTTCTTCCGGCAGCTAACCGCCGGAGGCGATGCGCTCTTTTCCTGTAGCGCACCGCTTGCCCGTCGTTTTCCGGCGGCGCGTGCGCACCTCGCATCCGCCGCCGCTCTTCTTTTAACGCATCGGTCATTCGCCGCGCTTTTTCTTGTGGAGCGCAGAGCTTGGCCGCTCTTGCCAAGTTCTGCGG
>DATNDO010000005.1:0-12528 GCA_035606955.1 Candidatus Angelobacter sp. | reverse complement strand
TCCGCGTTTGTTTCCCTCACCTTGACGCCCATGATGTCCGCGCAACTGCTCAAGCACAAAGACGAAGCCAAGCAGAGCCGCTTTTACCATGCCTCCGAGCGCTGGTTCAATTCCGCCATTGCGTTTTACGGACGCACGCTTCGCTTCGTCCTGCAATATCGCACCACGACTCTGCTGATCACTTTCGCCACACTCGTCGCCACCATCCTTCTCTACATTTACGTGCCCAAGGGCTTCTTCCCGGTGCAGGACACGGGAATCATCCTCGGCGTTTCCGAGGCCCCTCAGGACGTTTCTTTCGCCGCCATGGCGCAGCGCCAGCAAGCTCTGACGCACGTGATTCTGCAAGATCCCGCGGTAGACAGTCTCTCTTCCTTCATTGGCATCGACGGAACAAACACCACACTCAACAGCGGACGCATTCAAATTAACTTAAAGGACATCGCTGACCGGAATCACGTCTCGGCCTCGGATATCATTCGCCGTCTCGAACCGTCACTCGCCAAAGTGGACGGCATCACCCTTTTCATGCAGCCCGTGCAGGACCTTACGGTCGACGATCGTGTCAGCCGCACGGAGTTTCAATACAGCATGGAAGACGTGGATGCCAACGAGCTCGCCATCTGGACAACGCGGATGATGGCCAAGCTGCAGTCGCTGCCCCAGTTGACTGACGTCGCGAGTGACCAGCAGAACCAGGGTCTGCAGGCGGGACTCGAAATCGATCGCGATACAGCGTCGCGCCTGGGCATTTTGCCTCAGACAATTGACGACACACTTTACGACGCATTCGGTCAGCGCCAGGTGTCCACCATTTTTACTCAACTCAACCAGTACCACGTCGTTTTGGAAGTGAATCCCAGTTTTCAGCAGAATCCAGACGCGCTGAAAAATATTTTCGTCAACTCTTCAAGCGGCCGGCAA
The DNA here is from genome assembly GCA_035606955.1 of Candidatus Angelobacter sp. Lineage (GTDB taxonomy): Bacteria > Acidobacteriota > Terriglobia > Acidiferrales > UBA7541 > DAHUXN01. The sequence continues at coordinate 11,604 of DATNDO010000005.1, read as the reverse complement.
ATCCCGCTCAGCGCGTTCACGCGGTTTGTTCCGGCCTCGATTCCCCTCGTCATCAATCACCAGGGACAATTTCCGGCCGTCACGATTTCCTTCAATCTTGCGCCAAATGTTTCCTTGGGCAATGCCGTGAAGGCGGTTGACGCGGCCCGGCAGCAAATTGGACTTCCAGCCAGTATTCAAACGAACTACGAAGGCACGGCAGCCGCATTCTTGGCGTCATTGTCAAATGAGCCGCTCCTGATTCTCGCCGCCGTCATCGTGGTTTACATCGTCCTGGGTGTTCTCTATGAGAGCTACATCCATCCCATCACGATTCTTTCCACTCTGCCCTCCGCCGGAGTCGGCGCGATTTTGGCTCTGCTGCTTTGCAGAACCGAATTCAGCGTCATTGCGTTGATTGGGTTGATCCTCTTGATCGGCATTGTGAAGAAAAACGCCATCATGATGATTGACTTCGCGCTCGAGGCTGAGCGCAAGGAAGGCAAAGCGCCTCTCGACGCGATTTACGAAGCGTGCCTTCTCCGTTTCCGTCCCATCATGATGACCACCATGGCCGCGCTTCTCGGTGGTTTTCCGCTCGCGTTGGGCACGGGCATGGGGTCGGAGCTGCGTCGTCCGCTGGGAATCACAATTGTCGGTGGATTGCTCCTGAGTCAGCTGCTGACGCTCTACACCACGCCGGTTGTCTATCTGGCATTCGATTGGGTGGCAAGTCGTGTGCGCAGCCACGTACACATGCCGGCCGAGGAGCCCGCGGGCGACTGAACCGTGAACATCTCCTCCAACTTTTCGGACCCCTTCATCCGCCGCCCGGTTGCGACGTCGCTGCTGACTCTCGGGATTCTCCTCGCCGGAGCCATCGCATTCAATTTTCTGCCGGAAGCGCCCCTTCCGCAGGTCGATTTCCCAACCATCTCCGTCAATGCCGGACTCCCGGGCGCGAGTCCGGAAACGATGGCCTCCGCTGTGGCCACTCCGCTTGAACGCCAGTTCGGCCGCATCGCGGGCGTCACGCAAATGACGTCCTCGAGCTCACTCGGATCGACCAACGTCACGCTCCAGTTCGATCTGAATCGCAATATCGACGCCGCGGCTCGCGACGTTCAAGCCGCGATCAATGCCGCGCGCGGCCAGCTTCCCGCTGATTTGCCCGGCTCACCCAACTATCGCAAAGTGAACCCCGCCGACGCGCCTATCATGCTGCTCGGGCTCACTTCCACCAACATTCCACGAAGTTCTGTTTATGATGCTGCCGATTCCATCCTCGCTCAGAAAGTGGCGCAGGTTCCCGGAGTCGGCCAAGTCGGTGTTTGGGGCGGCGCGCAGCCCGCTGTTCGCGTCGACGTGAACCCCACGCAGATCAGCAGCTACGGCATCAGCATGGAGCAAGTTCGCACCGCTCTCAGCAATGCCAACGCCCACAGCCCCATGGGCTCGCTCAAAGATCAAAATCAAACCTGGCAGATTTTCACGAGCGACCAACTTTTCACCGCCGACCAGTACCGTCCCTTAATCGTTGCCTGGGTCAATGGCGCTCCCGTGCGCTTGTCGGATATCGCCACGGTCACCGACGCGGCGTCCAACACGCGCAACGCCGGCATTTCCAATGGCGATCCGGCCATCATGATTGCCGTCTTCCGCCAGCCCGGCGCGAACATTATTGATACGGTGGATAGCGTTCGTGCCGAGTTGCCCAATCTGCAAGCTTCGATTTCGCCTTCCATCCACGTCGGTGTGATTCAGGACCGTTCGCCAACCATCCGCGCCTCGATCCATGACGTGGAAATCACGCTACTCATCTCGATCGTGTTGGTAGTGCTCGTTGTGTTCGCATTTTTGCGCAACGTCTGGGCCACTGCGATCCCCAGTATCGCCGTGCCGCTCTCGCTCGTCGGTACTTTCGGTGTAATGTATTTGTGCGGATACAGCATCGATAATCTCTCGCTTATGGCGCTGACCGTCTCCACCGGCTTCGTAGTCGACGACGCAATCGTCGTGATTGAAAACATTTCCCGCCATCTAGAAGGAGGCATGCAGCCCTTCGCCGCAGCGTTGCAGGGCGCGCGTGAGATCGGCTTTACCGTATTTTCGATGAGCACTTCGCTCGTTGCCGTATTTATCCCCATTTTGTTGATGGGAGGTATTGTCGGCCGGCTCTTTCGCGAATTCGCGGTAACTCTCAGCGCCGCGATCTGTGTTTCGCTATTTGTTTCGCTCACCACCACGCCGATGATGTGCGCGCGCTTCCTGAAACCCGATCGCGGACATCACGGCCTTGCCTATCGAATCGCTGAACGCGGCTTTAACGGTCTTCTCAGTCTCTACAACGTCTGTCTGCGATGGGTTTTGCGCAATCAGCCTGCCGTGCTTGCTCTGACCATCGGGACTGTCTGCCTCAGCGTCTATCTTTTCGTCGTCGTTCCCAAAGGATTCTTCCCGCAGCAGGACACCGGCCGTCTAAGCGGCAGCATTCAGGGAGATCAAGACACTTCGTTTGCCGCGATGTCCGCGAAAATGACGGCGTTCGCTCGCATTGTCCAAGAAGATCCCGCCATTGATACGGTCACGGCGTTCACCGGCGGCGGCAGCGAAAACACCGCTCGTATGTTCGCTCAGCTCAAGGACATCAGCATCCGCAAAGTGTCTGCCGACCAGGTGATTGCGCGACTCCGCCGGAAGCTCTCCGGAATTCCGGGCGCGACGCTGTACCTTCAATCCGTCCAGGACGTCAGTGTAGGCGGGCGAGGCGGCAATTCTCAGTATCAATACACTTTGCAGGCCGACAAAATCACGGACCTAAACCATTGGGCGCCGCTCCTTATGGCCCGATTGAGCAAAATCCCCGAGCTTCTGGACCTCAACACCGATCAGCAAGTCCACGGGTTGCAAACCTCGCTTGTCGTCGACCGCGATACCGCTTCTCGCCTTGGTGTTTCCATGTCCGCGATTGACAGCACACTCAACGACGCGTTCGGCCAGCGCCAGGTCTCGAATATGTACAAAGGCCTGAACCAGTATCACGTTGTGCTCGATGTAGCTCCTCAATATCAGCAGAATTCCGACGCGCTGAAATCCATTTTTGTCGCGTCAAACAAGGGCGACCTGATTCCCCTCAGCGCCCTGGCCAGTTACCAGCCCTCCCGGACTTCGCTCACCGTCAATCATCAAGGCCAGTTCCCATCCATCACTCTTTCGTTCAATCTTGCGCCGGGCATCGCCCTCGGCACGGCCGTCACGGATATCGACACCGCCGAACGCCAAATCGGCATGCCGGAAAATGTTCATGGCAGCTTTCAGGGAACCGCGCAAGCCTTTCAGTCCTCACTGGCGTCCGAGCCGATTCTGATTCTCACGGCCCTCGCCGCTGTATACATCGTTCTCGGCATCCTCTACGAAAGTTACATTCATCCCATCACGATTCTCTCCACGCTTCCGTCGGCGGGCGTCGGCGCGTTGCTCGCTCTGTTCATTTTCAAGACGGAACTCAGCGTCATTGCCATCATTGGCATCATTCTGCTGATTGGCATCGTGAAGAAGAACGCCATTCTGATGATTGATTTCGCCATACAGGCGGAGCGCGGCGCGGGGAAAACCCCGCTGGAAGCCATTTACGAAGCCTGCTTGCTTCGCTTCCGTCCGATTATGATGACCACGATGGCCGCGATGCTCGGAGCTGTGCCCCTTGCTGTCGGCGGCGGCACGGGCTCTGAACTTCGCCGGCCCCTTGGCATCACCATCGTCGGAGGCTTAATCGTCAGCCAGATGCTGACACTCTTCACCACTCCTGTGGTATACCTCTACCTCGATCGCTTCCAGTCATGGCTGCAGCATTTCAGTCACGCGCGGGCGGCGACAAAGGCCCTCTCGCACTAATCTGTTTAGGTCTTAGAGCGAGTTTGATCCGCGGGCACGGAGGAAAAGACGGTGAAGAAACGAATCTCGCGTCGTGATTTGCTCAAAACTGGCCTGGCTGCAGGTGCTTCCTCGCTCGTATTGCCAAGCGGAAACATAGTGGCGACTCCGGCCGTGCCAGTTGCCGCTGGCCAGGCAGGCGCAACAGAAACTGCGCCGCCCGACGGGAATATCGTCCCACTTACGTCCTCAAGCGATGTCTATCTTCCGCCGCGGGGCAGAAGTTTTTTCAAGTTCAGTTTTGATTTTCCCGAGCCATCCGTCTCTTTTCAAGGGATGCTCTTTTCCTTTCGTTTGTACACCTTCGAAAACGCATACGGCCTCGACCGCGATCATCTGACAGTCGAAAAAGCGGCGGGCGGCATCGTGCTTCGATGCTCGCAATTTGTGTGGGCCGGAGATCAACAGAAAATTCCCGGCACTCTGCTCGCTCGAATTCGAAAAAACGGAGAATTTGTCGAGTGGGACGTCTCAGCCGAGATGGACCAACCCATTAAATCCATTTCTGCGATTGTGCGCGGCGTGCCGCGCGGACAAATCTCTTCCGGCAGTGAAGGCTTCTTTGACCCCAAGGATAACGAAGTCCTTCTGGGTTATCCCTTCGGAGGCGGCGACCATCACAACGCCGTCGGCATGGATTCTCCCGTGGCCGTAGTTCAAGCAGGCGAGCACGATTTCTTTTTTCTCTCGGCGCTTTTCGACCGCGTGCGCGCCGATCGTTTCTACTTCCAACCGGGACCCAAAGGCTATCGCGTCGAGATCGTCTATGAACAGGAAGGCTGGAAGAAAAGCAATCGATTGCAGAGTCCTACGTGGCGCGCTGGACGCACTCAAAGCGCCGAAGACGCATTTCGCACACACTTTGCGCACGTCGAACAAGCCTTTGCCATACCCGACTGGGACAAGCGTCAGGACGTGCCGGCATGGTTTCAAGACATCGCCCTGGTCGTATCCATTCATGGGATGCATTGGACCGGCTATATCTTCAACGATTTCTCCAAAGCATCGCGAATTCTCGAGTGGGTTGCCACCCAAATTCCCGCCAAGAACGTCATGGTATTTCTGCCAGCCTGGGATGGCCGCTATTATTGGGAGTATCCCATTTACAAAGTCAGTCCGCAGCTTGGCGGTGAGGACGGCTTCCGCACTCTCATTCACAGCGGGCAGCGTCTCGGCTTTCGTTTTTTGCCCATGTTCGGCATGAACGGTGCCAACGACAAACTGCCCGTGTTTTCGAAGTTCTCGGATGCGACCACCGAGGACGTTGATGGCAACTCGTTCGATTTAGATTGGGTGGATTGGGATAACGATCGCCACATGGAGGGCGGGGGCAAGTATATGAACCTCGGGGTGGATTCGTGGAGAAATTGGCTCTCTGCCCGCATCGCCGACGTAATCGAGCGATTTGGAGTCGACGGTTATTTTCTCGACATCTCCGGCGGCTGGCAGAACAACACCAAAGCCGACATGCACGAAGGCACCAGACGCCTCGTCGAAGACTTGCGCCGGAGATTCCCGCACGTCCTCGCCGTCGGAGAATTTTCCTATGATGCGTTGATGTCTTTCTTGCCCGTTTACCAGGTTTTCCCGTCGCGCGGTTACCCGCCTGCATTTCAAAAGTACGCGCGCACTTTCGAACACCTCAGCCATCCGGCTCCGGGGCGGGGAAGCAGCGGCGTTCACGAATCAGGATTCGGGCGCTTCAGGCCTGAAGTTCGTAAAGACCAGCCGGTCATCCCAACCATCACCGTAGTGGATGACACCTTCGACAAGTATCGCGATGTAATGGCCGAAATCATCACGGGAGCAAAAGCGCGCGCAGACATCGCCTAACTGCGTTCCTCGCTGTTGGACGGTGAAACCGAGCGAGGTCGCACGCCGGATTGCAATCTCAGGTTCTTCTCGGGAGTCTTGTTTAGAACTGTGTTCAGGATGTTGTCCGGGCCGTTTGCGCTTTCAAACCCGCTTTTTCCCTGTAATGCCCGATGATCGTGATCGCTCCGCTCACCACCGCCAGTCCAATCAGCGCGTACAGAATCGGCAGCCCGTACTGCGAGAACAAGCGCAGAATTTGCCGTCCGTAGACGCTCGCCAGGTAAGCCAAAGCCGTATATCGCGCCGCGCGTCCCACCGCGAGCGCGGCCAGGAATTTCTTCGTCGGGTAGTTCGTCGCTCCCGCAACCACCAGGAAAGGCACCATAGGCACGGGCGGAGGCAGCACCGCGGGAATCGCAATCGCGCCAAAACCCCACTTCTGAAACAGGTCGTAGACTTTCTTCATCCACCCATGCTTCATCTTGCGCTCAAGCAAATCTTTCCCTTGTTTTCGAGCCAGCCGGAAGGTGATGTACCCGCCGAGCACCGCGCCGGCGGTCGCCATTAACGCGTAGTACGGCCACAACTGTCGTTGATGAGCCGCTAGCACAATCGTCAGGGCGTCCATGCTGCCCGGCACGGGAATCACGGAGTTATCGAGAAGTCCCAGCAGGATCAGCCCCGGCCCGCCTAGGTGAATGAACCACGCGGACAGCGTCCGCCTGATCCGCGGCTTCGCCATGATTGCCACAAGCTTACTCGCCAGCATGCTCCCCCGAGTACCACTCGCTGCTACCGGGCCCTGAACGGCCACTGAGATGAAATGCCAGCATCGCTAGACTCATTGTTCCAACAGAGACAACGCGATTGTGCCCTAATGAACCCGTTCGCACATCAGAAATCGCCAGAAGAGTTCACCGTTTATAACCAATCTTCCGCACAAAGTCGTGCCGCGCTTGCGCCTCCGCTGGCCCCTCGACGCCCTTTGGCGATGCGCCGTCCACCATCCCCATCACCCCTCGCCCCTGTTTCGTTTCCGCGACAATCACCTCCACCGGATTCGCCGTTGCGCAAAAAATCGAGCACACTTCGTAGCAATCCTTGATTCGGTTCAGCAGGTTGATCGGATAAGCGTCGCGCACCAGCACCACGAACAAATGCCCCGCGCCCACCGCCAGCGCGTTGGCAATAGCCGCCGCGCGCAGCTCATCGTCGTTGGCTTCCACGCGCACCAGGCACGGCCCCGAGGCTTCGTTGAACGCGATCGCAAATTTCGCGCCCGGCACCGTGTTGACGATCGCTTCAAAAACGTCCTCTGCCGTTTTGATAAAGTGCGCTTGCCCCAGAATCACGTTTGCGCCTTCTGGTATTTCGATTCGTACGCTTGTGAGTTCCATTTTTCCCTCGCCAGGTAATTCTTTTCCATTCGCGCGCAATTTATTTTCAATCGGCAACGCACCCAAATCGGGAAAGCCATTATCTGCGGGGTTTTTGCGACAGACAAGGCCTCCGCGGTTTGGTCACTTACGTGCTCCTGAATCCATAGCCGTTTGCAAGCATCTAAGTCGATGCAGGCAGTAAGCAAGCGACAGTACAAGGTTATATCGGCCCGTTATACGGTCTTTCCCTGCGGCCCGCGCAACTGGTTGGTAGAACGGAACAGGTCACGGCAATGCTTTTCAGGACTCTTCAACAGGCCAAGCGCTTCCTTCGGATCATTCTCGGCTTCACGCTTCTGGCTCTCGGCGTCGTTTTGTTCTTCAGCCCCGCTCCTGGCTGGCTGGTGATATTGCTCGGTTTGGGGCTGCTCGCCGCCGAATTCGTCTGGGCTCGCCGTCTGCTTGCCAGCATGAAAGAGCAAGGCGTCCGTCTTCGCGACTTCGTCTTTGCTCGCAGCAACGCCCGCAGCCTTTAACCGCAGCCTCCGTTTTTTCGTAATTTTCTACGGTTTTCTGGTAGAAATCGTCTACGCCTCCGATAAATCGTCTCAGGAGGTCTAACCTTCAGAGTCTGCATGGTAGCTTCGGTTCTTGTCAGGGCACCGCTTTAGCCGTGCCGTAGACTCCCAGAAATCAGGGGTTTTAACCCCTGAGGTCGGAACGATATTCGGCCACAGCGTTGATGAGATAGGTAACCAGCGCACTTATCCTGGTTGCTGTTCCTATTCCGTCCAGTGTTCCAATAGCGGCGCTCGCCACGCCCCGCTCATCGCAACAACTATCCCTTTTCAGACGGCTCGCCGTGTGGTTTCATTTCCGCGTAACATCCGGGGGGGACATAATGGGTTACGATGAACGACGCTGGGCGGGGAAGTGGGCGTTAGTGACGGGTGCAAGCGCCGGAATCGGCCGCGCCCTCGCCGAACAGCTCGCCGCCGGGGGCACGAACCTCGTTCTCACGGCCCGCCGTCGCGAACGCCTCGACGAACTTGCCTCTAAACTCCGCGCCGCTCATTCCATCACAACCGACGTCCTCGCAACGGATCTTGCGCAGCCCAACGCACCCGCTGAAATCCGCGCCTTCACGGAGGCCAAGAATCTCGAAATCGAGCTGCTGATCAACAACGCCGGCTTCGGCTCCTACGGTCCGCTTCACGAATCCGACCTCGCGCGCCAGCTCGAAATGATCCAAGTCAATTGCTCAACGGTGGTTCATCTGACACGCCTGTACCTGCCCGAAATGGTCGCGCGTGGCCACGGAGACATTCTCATCGTCGCCTCTGTCGCCGCCTTCCAAGCCGTTCCTTACATTTCGACGTACGCCGCCACGAAAGCCTTCGACTTGCGTTTCGCCGAAGGCATCGCCGAAGAAGTTCGCCGCTACGGCGTTCAAGTTTGCGCGCTTTGCCCCGGCTCGACCACCACCGAATTTCGCGAAGTCGCCGGCCAGCCCGAGCGCACCTTTCGCGGCGCGGAGACGGCGGAAAAAGTGGCGCGGGTCGGATTGCGCGCGCTCGCCGCAGGGAAGAGCAGCGTAATCTCCGGCTTAAAAAACAAGCTCAGCGTCGAAGGCCAGCGCCTGGCCCCCCGCAGCTTGGTCACGCGCGTCGCCGCCACCATGTTCGAACCGGGGAAGTGATCTTTAACGTGCACGAAATGACTCGACCACGAAATGTCTCGCACGATTTCACTCGCCGCGAATTCCTCTCCGTTTCCGGCGCTTCGGCCCTTTCGCTCGCAAACTTGCGCCCCGCCGAAGCCGTAACGCAACCCGCTCGGCAAACATCGCCCGCGTCCCCAACCGCATCGCCATTTCCGAAGAATTTCCGCTGGGGCGCTTCCACCTCCGCCTATCAAATCGAAGGCGCTGCCCGTGAAGATGGCAAAGGCCTCTCTGTCTGGGACGATTTCGCCCACAAGCCCGGCAAAATCCACGACGGCCAAACCGGCGACGTCGCCTGCGATTTCTACCACCGTTACGCCGAAGACATCGCCCACATGCGCGACATGGGTCTCACCGCGTTTCGCTTCAGCATTTCCTGGCCGCGGGTGCTCCCCGACGGCGTCGGCAGCGTCAATCAAAAGGGAATCGATTTTTACAGTCGCCTCGTCGACGCGCTTCTCGCCGCGGGCATCGCGCCCGTCGCCACGTTATTTCACTGGGACACGCCGCTCGCCCTGCATCGCCGCGTCGGTTGGCTCTCGCGCGACATGCCACAGTGGTTCAGCCACTATGCCGCCGTGGTCGCGCGCTCCCTCTCCGACCGCGTCACGCACTGGCTCACCATCAATGAGCCGCGGTCCTTCATCGGTGGCGCTTACGTCACCGGAGTGCAAGCGCCTGGTGAAAAGCTAGCCCGCGCCCAATACATGCGCGCCGCGCACATCACGTTTCTCGCGCACGGCCGCGCCGTACAGGCCATTCGCGCCAACGCGCATCAGCCCGCGCAAATCGGCTATGCCTGTGACGTCTCGCCTTCCTTGCCTGCAACCGATTCCGCCGCCGACATCGCTGCCGCTCATAAATCCACGTTTTCGAGCCCTCTCGATCGTTTCTCCGGCGCTCACTGGTGGCGCGAAAACGCTTGGTGGCTCGATCCCGTTTTTCTCGGACGCTATCCCGCGTCTGCGCTCGCCGCGCTCGGCAAAGATGCGCCCGAGATCCTCGCTGGAGACATGGAAACCATTCACCAGCCTCTCGATTTTCTCGGTGCAAATGTTTATGGCGGTTGGCTGGTGCGCGCGAGCGCAAGTGGCGAGTTCGAAGAAGTTCATTTCCCGGCAGGCTTTCCCCTCACCGCCTTCGGCTGGCAGGTGACGCCCGACGCTCTATACTGGGTGCCCAAGTGGCTTCACGACCGTTACCGCCTGCCCATTTTCATCACCGAAAACGGCTGCTCGTCCCGCGACTGGATTTCCCTCGACGGCAAAGTCCACGATCCCCAGCGCATCGACTTCACCGCGCGCTATCTCCTTGCCCTCGCTCGCGCCTCGCGCGAAGGCTTCCCGCTGCTCGGCTATCTTCATTGGTCGCTGCTCGACAATTTCGAATGGCAGGAAGGCTACACCCAGCGCTTCGGCCTGCTCTTCGTCGATTTCCCCACGCGCCGCCGCATCCCAAAGGATTCCGCCCTCTGGTACGCTGCCGTAATCAAGTCCAACGGTGCGTCATTAATGTAGGCTCCGGCTAGGGCTTGCCCTCAGGAACGAAGCGTCGCGCCGCGCCGCCGTCTGGTGTGTGGCACAGGCTTTAGCCTGTGTGCTTTTGCGGGTGCTCCATCCTGAGCGAAGTTTGCGAAGGGTGGGGATTTTGCGTTTATAGGTGCGCGAAAGTGTGTTCCCTTGGAGTGCGGCGGCTTGACGCCGCTTTGACGTCACACGCTCGATGGCAGGCTCTTGTAGGGGCGACCCTCGGGTCGCCCGTCGCGACTCCCGAAGTCGCGCCCCCTTTCTTTCATGTTCTTGTAGGGGTCGATCGAACTTATCGGCCTGCGCGCGTCGCGCGGCACTACTCTACGCTGTCTGCTTTGCCGCGCCATCATGCTGCGCATGCGCCCCCGGCTGATATGTTCCCGCGACGGCCCGTAAAGAAATCGCCAGCCGGTTCCACGCGTTGATCGCGGCCACCGCCATCGTCAAGGCCACAATTTCCTTCTCCGAAAATTGTTTCTTCACCTTTTCAAAAACTTCATCGGGCACATGTCCTTGCGAAACCAGCGTTACAGCCTCGGTCCACGCCAGCGCCGCGCGCTCGCGCTCGGAATAAAATGACGATTCTTCCCACGCATTCAATCCATAGAGCCTCTGCTCCGTCTCGCCCGCCGCCCGCGCGTCTTTAGAATGCATGTCGAGGCAGTAAGCGCATCCATTGATCTGCGACGCTCTCATTTTGATGAGTTCGAGCAGCGGTTCCTCGAGTCCGGACTGCCGCAAATAAGTCTCCAACCCGAGCATTGCGTGATACACCTTCGGATCCACTTTCATGATGTCGATTCTCGGTTCCATAATTTTCCTCCTCTTTCTATGGATGCTTTTGCCGCGCGGACGACCCATCGTCTTTTTGCGGAAGCGCATGAGGCGTTCGCCGCCGTTATTCCTCGTCGGTGCCCTTGGCGCTGGCGAGTTTTGCAATCACGCTCAAATCCTCGAGTGTCGTCGTGTCGCCGGAGACGCCGCCCTTTTCCGCGACCTCGCGCAACAGCCGCCGCATGATTTTCCCGCTGCGCGTTTTCGGCAGCAGGTCCGCGAAACGCACTTCACTGGGCCGCGCAATCGTCCCAATTGTCACCGCCACATGCTCGCCCAACGCTGCGCGCAACTCGCGCGTCGGTTCCATCCCGCTGCGTAGCGTTACAAAACACACAATCGCCTCGCCTTTAATTTCATCGGGCCGCGCGACCACCGCCGCCTCCGCCACCGACGGATGGCTCACCAGCGC
>DATNDO010000004.1:0-2720 GCA_035606955.1 Candidatus Angelobacter sp. | reverse complement strand
TGAGGTTCTGCGGCTTTTCGCTCCAGCCCGCCCGCCGCGGGCACGGTCACTTCTTCGTCTTCTTCAAAATAGGTAGTTTTACTTCCTTGCCCATGTCGTCCAGAATGTACGCATCTTTGCCCTCTATCGCAATTTTAGTCTAATTTGTCATCCCGAACCCGGCCGGGTGCCGCGTCCTTTGACGCAGTTCTTCAGGGAACATGCTGACCGCCCGGCGCGCGTTTCGAGTTTCGCTTTTCGATTTTCGTTCTGCAAGGTATTCTGTCTGTTCTTTTTCGCGTCTAAAAGTGAGCAGGGAAGTGAGCTCCATCCGAGTGCCCTGCCACGACAAGCATCTTTCTTGACGAGGTTCGCAATGATATTCAAGCGCCCAGCTTCTGTTGCGGTCATACTCGCAGCTCTCGCTCTCTCCGCCGTCGCGCAAACCAAACCCGGATCGCAAAGCGCCGCGCAATCTTCTTCCGCAGCGTCGCCGCAAGACCAGCAATTGCTCTCCAAAGTCGAATCCTATCTCCGCGTCCTTTTCGCCTGGGGACCCGACTATCAAATCAAACTCGGTCCCGCCAAGCCTACGCAAATACCCGGCCTCGACGAAGTTCCCGTGCAAGTGAACCACGAAGGTCACTCCGAAACCGGAACGGTCTACGTCACCAAAGATGGCCGCTACATGTTTCGCGGAGAAATCCGCGACCTCGCCGTCGACCCCTTTGCGGAAAATCGCGCCAAGCTAAAAATCGCGGACGCGCCCTCGCTCGGGCCGGCCGACGCCAAAGTCACGGTCGTCGAGTTCAGCGACTTCGAGTGCCCTCACTGCCGCGAAATGTATTCGATTCTCAAAATAGTCGAACCAGAATTTCCGCAAGTCCGTTTCGTTTACAAGAATTTCCCTCTCACAGAAATCCATCCCTGGGCTATGACCGCCGCCATCGCCGCGCGCTGCGTCTTCCAATCGTCGCCCGACGCTTTCTGGAAAGTTCACAATCAGCTGTTCGACAATCAGGACGCTATCACAGCCGACAACGCTTGGGACCAAGTCACCGACTTCGCCACCTCGGCCGGCCTATCCGCGGACGCTCTTCACACCTGCATGGCTGCGCCAGAAGCGAAAGCAAAAATCGAAGCTGATCTTGCGGAAGGAAAAGCCTTGGGAGTGGAAAGCACGCCTACATTCTTTATCAACGGCCGCCCCATGATCGGCGGCGACAAACAAACCCTCGAACAAACCATCCGCTTCGAGCTAGCCCGGAGCCACTAGCGACCGCTCTCCCTGCAGCCGACAACGCCTGGGACGAAGTCACCGACTTCGCCACCTCGGCCGGCCTATCCGCGGACGCTCTTCACACGTGCATGGCTGCGCCTGAATGACGCAGCCTGCTCCGACCCGCACAGCCCTGGCTGTTCCACATCTCGCCTTGCAATATATACATAATATAGATTATACGAACACACTAGCCCCGCGGCCCCCGCGTGTCAAGTAATTTCCGCCGCGTCGCTGCCTTTCATGAAAGCTCATTTATCAATAGCATTAGCGTGGCTTCGCAGTGGATCGGCAATGGCTTTGCTGTCGGCACGCAGCGCACTGTAAGCAAGGCTGGATGCTGCACAGCCATTCTTGTCCATCCAAGCGGGGGAAATGATTGCGTGCGCCCCAAGTGACGCACACGGGGCCGGTGGAGTTATACGCCGGGACCCAAACCGAGTGACCGCCCCACGAACCACGCGCACCGTCGGCACCTTCAACGGCATCCCAAACGCTCATATTCTGCCACGCGACGGGTAGCTGCAGACCAATATCGACGCCGCCGAATAGTGCGATTGCCTGCTTAATGTGCTCCTGGTTGCCAGGGTCAGGGTCCACAAATCCGTCCAGCAGAACGCCACCGTAAGCGTCGGCTCTCCAGAGATTAAGGAAATCTGCAATCGCGAAGCCATTATCTGTCGCCGGATCGGCCGGCACGTACCCTGCCCATCGGGAATAATAGGAGAGCACCGCTAGTCCGACATCGTGCGCTCGACGCCCGTGTGCGCGGGAAGGCCTGCGTTGAGCGTCCATGTCTGAATCGCGTGCGCGCCGGCAGCGAAGACGCAATCGCCGTGGCTGTCGTTCCCCATCATGCCCCAATTGGTCAGGCCCTTTGTCCAGTCGACCGCTTCTGGAGCCGGCGGCAGATCAGCTTTGAGGTATGCGGCCAAACGGAGCTTTCCATGCCGCGCCGGACCTTTCCCGAGCCTGCACGTGGCTGGGTCGTGGAGCATTAACGTATCTCGTACTGCGCCAGTCCGCCCTGCAGCACAATCACGTTGTATGAAGCCTTGAGCGCAGCAGGCGAAGGCGGCTGTTCCGCCAGCGGAGCCGCTCCAACCTTGGGTGACGGTACGAGCGTCTGAATTGCAAGCAGCGTGCCTTCGGCCAGTGTAATGATGCCCGTGATCGTCGCCTGCAACTGCGGGTTCAGGACGCGCGCCGCCGAGAGGATTTGCTGCAAGTTCGCCTGCACTGCGGCTAGCGCCGTGTCAATCTGCCCGAGGACGGTCGCTTTCTGCGCGGCCGGAGCGGCGTTGTAAGAATTGACGAGCGCCTGAATAGTCTCAAGCCCTGTTTTCGCGGTCGCCGCGACAGCCTGAATTTGTGTTGCGACTTGCGCATTCCCCGGTTGTCCCTGCGCTGCCGACACAATCGCGGCAATGTTCTCCGCGATTTGCACTAAAACGGGCAAGTC